>JAQXFJ010000131.1 GCA_029250385.1 Candidatus Poseidoniaceae archaeon
AGTCGAATAACCAATATCAGCGCCACCTGAATCCTCAACTCTAAACTGCTGGTAGTATGTTTGACCAACAACTAAGTCAAGTCCTTCTGAGGTGAAATCGTTATTTGTTGCAGTCACGCTGAAAGAATAGTTGGTAATCACCGCTGAAGGTAACTGAGGGATGAATTCATCTTCATGTGCACCCAAGTAACCCACGCCAGAGAATAAATCTGTTTGTGTCCCTAATTGAGATATGGCTGCATAGAAGGTGTGGTTATTTGCTGTGGTAGGGTTTGACCAATTTACTTGCCATGAATCAGTGTTTGATGTAGCTGTGAAGTTAGTGACATTTTCATCAACTAGTGATGAATTAAAGGCGTCAGTAATATTTTGTCCAGCTATTGTTAAGTCCTCGAGCATGTCGATGTCAATAGTGATCCAGTGTATGGTATACTGATCTCCAATTGTCATATTACTAGCAAATATATCTCCAGTAGTTGATGATGTAGTTTCGACTATTAATCTTTCAAGATAAATAGAATCTTCACCTGATGCAAGAGCTATAGATTGGCTATCATGGAGGTTTGCAGTAACTGAATACGAACCTTCTATACTACCTTCTGTGATAGTGTAGTTTACTGTTTCAGTGGTAGTTGTCGCAACAAATGTGTAAGGTCCTTGTGTGGATTGGTTACTGACTGTTTCATTGACGCCATTCTCAAAAGATTGGAAATAGTCATACTCATACGTGTCGCCTACTATAAGTCCCGACATCTCGAGTGTGATGTTGGTTAAATTATTCATTACAACATCAATTTCTTGGAACGTTTGACCTCCTCCAGGGTTATCAGTAGAGATTTCGACATCATAATTATTGGAAATGGCGCCGGTCGACCCGAAACTTGAGTAATGATAGACGACAAAGTATGCAGTAAAATTAGAGGTTGTAGTATATTCAGCTGCCTCGTTATCTGAAGATGAACCCATAGAGCCAAAGTTATTGAAACTTAAACTACTTCCAAACGAATCTTCTAACCTTGCGTCTATATCTCCATTGATGTGTGAGAATGTCAAGTTGAAGTAATATGTCACTCCTGTAATCATTTCTACTTCATAATAGTCTTCATTGGCATTTCCAGCGGCATCGATATCTACTGATAGACTAGTACAGTATATTGGTAGAATAGAGGCTAATGTAGCAGTTGTCGAATCGTCATTGGGTTCAAGAATATCTGGAACAGCATTATTCCCAGTGCATGGCGATGGGACCGCGATTCCGTTACTGCCTGTGCCTCCACCAGTTGATGATGTACTCCACACCCAGAACTCTAAATCATACGTGCCAAATCCAGAATATCTGTTAATTTGGACATAAATTGTACCGCCATGAACACTGCCTCCGGGAATAGTTACTGTATTATTAGTGGTTACATATTCAGGGTTATTACCAGCAGATGCGTCTATCATGTTCATGCTTGAGTCATAAATTGCTAATTCAAAGTCATTGGTCACTAAAGAGCCATTAAGGAATGAGAAGGAACTGTATGATATCTCGAAAGCAAAGCCGTCATTTACATCAAGAGTAAATGATAGCCAGTCCTCATCATCACCATTAAGGTCTAATTCTGCGTTATCTACTCCTGAATACAAAGGTGCAGCACCAACTAAATCAAAAGGCCAATATGGATCTGCTTGAAGCAAAGTAGTCGAATCTGGTAAATCATAATTAGTAATTCCAATGTCGCTTTGAGTTGTTGTTCCGTTGGTACTAGAGCCAGTAGTGAATTTCCAGATAGTGATGTCATAAGACCAATTTGATATTGAGCTGAACAAGTATCCAGAAATTTCGATATAGACTACACCGCCATGTGTTGAACCATTGGTTGTGACAGTTTCTGGATTGTACGAATATGAACCGTCGATACTAGTTTGTGCTGATGAATCAAATATTGCTAAGTCAAAATCATCAGCCGAATCAAAAGACAATTCAACTGCTATGCCTTCATTTGACGCTAGTGATACACGCAAGTAATCATAATTATCAGTGCCACTAACGAGTTCTCCAGTTCCTGATATGGAGTTGGAAAAAACTAGGTTGGGTATTGCGGTTGGAGAAGTTAAATTATCCGGTAAATCTCCGCCAGAAGTACCAATATCATTTTGATTTAGACCTACTGCTGAAACAGGAGTTATTGCCAGTGATAGTG
>JAQXFJ010000188.1 GCA_029250385.1 Candidatus Poseidoniaceae archaeon
GGTCCTGCTGCAGCCATGTCCTTGTTGTGGTTTAGTATGTTTTATTCCAAAGGCTATAACATGAGATATGTCGCATATTTCTTAATAGCTAGAATTGCAATGCTATCACTCCAATTATCATTAACCCCTAATCTACCAAGGCTTATTTTCAAGATATCTTGGGACATCATATTCTCAATTGGTTTAGTTGCGTTAATGCTTCATCTAATGATTCAATCAAGAATAGAAGAACAACCCAAGGATAAACAAACTCTCACTCAGACTCCATGAGCCTTTTTTGTTCTTGTAATTCAGATTGCTTTGGACCTGTTATAATATAAACAATCAACAGTATTGCAGATATTGAGTATAATAGAAACTGTGGTTTGGTATTTGTCAGATCTACACCAAAATCTGTCGCATAAATTAACGAAAAAATTGTACCTAGCAAAATAGCCATTCCTTGGATTGCGGATACTTTCAGAGGCATGCCACCTTTGTTCTTCGGTAATTTCCGATCAGCAATCATCAGACCGCCTGAGATTATCATTACTGGCAAAATCAAAAAATCAAAATATGGTTTTTCAATTAAAGAGTCTTCCCCCCCTCCTAAAGGGAAATCAAAAAATGAGTCACTAGTGACATCTGGCCCAAAACCTGTGGATGGTTGCAACCAAATTAAGGCAGCCGCTGTGATTAGTACCATTGCATTTGCCGGTGATGCTAATCCGTGAAAATAGACTTTATCTGAGGCTTCTTCATATTGGAACCTAGCTAGCCGCAACATTCCAGTAACAATAACCCAACCAGCGGCTATTGCAAGCGAGATTGTCCAAATTGGGGCGGCTTCGCCCCATCGACCAAACATAACAAACATCAATAATGCTGGAGCAACACAAAAAGAAATGCAATCTGACATAACGTCAAGAGTTCCACCTAATAATTTTCTTTTAGAATATCTTCTTGCGATTGGACCGTCAATAATATCGCCAATTACTGATAATAATATACATGTCATAGCGCCCCATATGTAATTAGTTCTGACTCCATCAGCAAAATAAGGATTTTGCAGTTCCTCTACTGCAAGAATGATAAACATCAATGCTGCTACTCCGAGCAGACCATTTGCTAAAGTTATGAAATCTGCGATGCCCATTAGCCTATATGTTGACTTCATACAAGTCCCCTAAATCACTCAACTATATTGGGATTTACCCAACAAGCAAATAGATGCCGGCAAACATCTACACACCAATGTTTAGTAATTTAACCATTGACCTATGGGTTATAGTCAACTATTATTCAAACACCCAATGCTTAATCCTAAATAGCAACGGGAATTGCCTAAAACATGGCAAAGAAAGGACTTGTGATACTCATTGCCTTAGCGCTTTTAACATTACCAAGCACACATGGTGCAGCAATTGAAGGTGGCAAGGATGTTAATCCAGAAGGCAACGATGTTCCTTTTTCAGTCGTGGACCGAGATTCTCCATCGGTTGATAAAGTTAAGTGGAATTTGGCCATTGAAATGAGCCAAGAAGCATATGATAACGGCACCACATTTGACATAATAACTCAAGTTTGTACCAATGACGGAGTCTGTGATCCTCCCGTCATTATGGAGGCGGAAATAAATGACCGAGTCCATTCGATTTCTATTACTCCACCATCAGACCACACTTACGTAAATTGGCGAGTAAAAGCAACTGATGCTGAAGGGAACAATACCAATTATCCTCACGGTGATTGGTTCAAGACTTGGTCTTCATGTTGGTACAATGACGGCAACTGGGGTGGAGTTAATGCTCTAAACGATGGCTGTGATGTCAATGAAGAAGATGCCCCAGGCTTCACTGCAGTAGCAAGCATAGCGGCCCTAGGACTTGGATTAATTGCGATTTCAAGGCGTGAAGGTTACCAAAAATAGTACACTACTGGAAAACCCAAAACAATCAATACACTAAACCAGTAAAGTGGTTTCATCCAGTTTCTTTTACCTAACTTCTTATCAATTTGTTCGCCAACAGACTCTAACACACCCTCAATTAATTCACCGGCTAAGTCAGGCATTGATACAACCACTTCATGCT
>JAQXFJ010000201.1 GCA_029250385.1 Candidatus Poseidoniaceae archaeon
CAACAGTGTTTCTACATATGACACTCTAATAATTGATGAATCAGCCACATATGAACCAATCGTAGAATCTACTACACCTATTAGAACTCCGTATAACTTACAAGCAACATATGACCCTACATCCAGTATAACCACACTTACGTGGATAAATTATAACGATATTTTCCAAACATTACCTGAAACTGGGCCAAACGCATACCAGACAAGGATTTGGCAGACCGATTCAGAATTATCTAGAAATACTTCACAGACAGTTCTACTAGATGAGTCTCCAATCGCCTTTTTAGGTCCAGGAGTTTCAAGTTATGAGTTGTCCGTACCAGTGGATACGGACCGAGTAATATATTATGGGATAACTTATCTTTTACCAAATTATTTGGGTGAAAACCAAGATTATGAAGATATTAGATTCCTATCGAACAATGCTCTTTCAACCCCTCTTGTTGAAGATAATATGCCGCCAGATGCAGTTACTTCAGTGAGTGCATCCTTTACCGCCCAACCAGAAACAGGAGGTGGCCAGACCACAATTTTATGGTCTGATGTAGTTGGTGAATCAGGAGAATCGTATGCAATATTTACCTCAGGTACAGAATTTAACAAAACTACAGACTTTGGCGCAAACCAAATTGGATTGGTAACTGAGGGGATATCAGAATTTGTTTACCAATTGCCGATAGGTAGATTAGGCGATTCACATTACTGCGTAGTTGTTATCGACCATAATGGAATATTTGATGTTGACATCCCGGAATACTCTTGCGCAGAAGTTTATGAGGACGCATTCTATAATTGGATTGCGGAGCCGAAAAATGTTGTTGCCACATTTGTGGGTAATTCACAAACACTCATTACTTGGAATGATCAATTAGGTGCAGAAGGAGAAATATATCATATTTGGCGTTCTAACTATCTCGTTTCAGGCAGTCAATTTGTTGAAAATGTGACTATGGAATACCAGGGTACAGTCACCGATGGAATCCAACAATTTGTGGCGACGGTTCCACCAGAAGAAGATAGGACCTCATTTTATTTCGTTACCAGTGAAGCATTATATCAGCATGAAAACGGCACTTATCATTATACCCAACTAATACAAAACTGGTTTGGACCAATTTATGAAGAAACATTAACCCCCGCTGCACCTCGAATCAATTCAATAGATGTTGAAGGTGAGATATCACTGGTTGAAATTGAGTGGTTGAACGATCAGCAATTAGATGGTGAATCATATTCAATATGGCAGCATACTGGTGTTCCATTTGGGGAATTAGAAAATCAAGTTTCGATAGTCAATACCTCCAATGGATGGACTCTTTTCGACGATGACATTATCGACACAGGTTCTACACAAAACGAATTTACGTTCAATAAAAATTACCAGATATCCGATGACGTGGAACGCAATATTTGGTACGCCGTAGTGGTAGAGGACATTTATGGTAATCAAAACTTGGAAGCATTCCCTGGTTCAGGAGGTAACGCTTTGAACGTTAAAGAAGATACAATGCCACCAACAGCGTCATATCAGTTGTTTGCTGACGGAGAACTCTATCTGAGCCCTTCTTTAGTATCAGGTAGTTTCACCATCCGCCTATCGGTCAATGAGTACCTTTTCAGCAGTCCTACTGTTGACATTATGACCTCATCAGGAGGCATGATTACAACTACTCCCAGGCAGATGCTGATGTTTGCCGATAATTTGCTCAACGACGAACTAGGGCCTGAATATTATTACACATTTGATATTGCTAATAGTGTCTCTGCTGGTGCTATTTCAATAACAGTTGACATGGTAGATGAAAGTTACAATAATCAAATTATAACTTGGGAAGACAGAAGTTTAGATGCCCAAAACCCATCAATGACAGTTTATTCTCCAGCATCGTCTTCTGATGGTTCAAAATATCTCTACGGCAATAAAATTACCATCAACGCAGGTGCAACAGACGATGTAGAAGTATCTCTAATCCAGTACAAATTCATTTACAATTATGGTAGTGGAAATGCTGTTACAACTCCATGGACTATTCCAACTGATATCCAAGATGTCCTAGGCGAGAATAAATCACTTGTATTTTCTGAAGAGGTAAGTGCAGGGAACTTCGAACCAGGAACGCATGCAGTGCAAATTAGAGCGATAGATTCGGCAGGCAACGAAGTTCTAGAACAAGTAATATTTATTGTTGATTATTGTCGAAACAGAATTGATGGTACTACTGTATGTAACTATGAGGATTCACTCAAACCAGAGCCAGAGCCAATAGTAGTTGAACCATCCTTTACCGATCCGCCTTATGTCTTCGTGTGGGTAACATCGGGAGTTGCTGTGTTAGCCATTATATTGATGCTGTTTGTAATAAGCGCTGGAATGCGAGGGCCAAAGAAGAAGAAGTCCGATGATGAGTATGATGATGACGATTGGATGTCTGAATTTATTGGAACAAGTCAAGATGTCGATATGGATTCAATTACCAACACCTCCAAATCCGTCCCCGTCGAAGAAGAAGAAAAATCAGCTGCTGATGTTCAAGAGGTTGCTGACAAAGAAGAAGACCCATTTGCCGTGAACGTGCTTAGCAGGAAATCACGCCGAACCAAGGCTAAGTCAACACCTGAACCTGAAGAAGATGAGGACGACCCGTTCTTTGGATTAGATGATGAGGATTTCGACGAAGAAGAGGTCGAAGAGAAACCTAAGCCAAAACGTAGGGTTGGTCGTAGAGTTACACCAAAGAACGCACCTAAGCGTAGGCCAACCAGAAGGTCAAAATCTGACGATTAAGTGAATTTGTATAGATACCTCAATTAGTGTATTTTCAATCACAACGCCATGGCAGAGACAGGTTTAGAGGCAGTTGCCGAAGAAATAGTCGACGAAGTCGAACATGCAATGGACACTTTACTCGATGCATTTAACCCATTTAAGAATAAATTAAATTGGTTATTGGTAGCGTTACCGTTAGCGATTTATTTCAATTACGCCCATAATCTTACTATGGCCTTCCTGTTCTCAATGATTGCTATTATGCCCCTAGCATTTCTTATGGGTAAGGGAACCGAAGAAATTGCCTTGCGTACGGGTGAAGCAATCGGGGGATTTCTTAACGCCACGTTTGGTAATGCTGCTGAATTAATCATTGTCGGCCTTGCCATCTATGCTGCCTCAAAGGATCCGGATATTGTTGATACAATGGTAACGGTGACTCAAGCATCCCTAATTGGTTCAATTCTTGGCAATATGCTACTTGTGCTGGGCTTAGCATTGGTTTGGGGTGGTTTAAAACACAAGGAACAAACATTCAACAGTGATGCAATTCAAATGAATGGCACACTGCTACTACTAGCAATTGTTGCCTTTATTATTCCAAGCGCACTACATCATTCAGGAGGTACATCAACTGATGTGGAAGTCATATCTCGTTATGCAGCAATAGTCTTGTTGATTATCTACGGACTTGCTTTACTGTTCCAACTCAAAACTCATGCTCATGTTTTTGCCACTGAACCAGGACACGGCCATCATGAAGATCCTACAATGACCAACAAGGATGCCTGGACATTACTAATCGCAGCAACTGTATTAGTTGCTTGGATGGCTCATATCTTAGTGCACAGTCTAGAGGCTGCAGTAGATGAATGGGGATTGCCTGAACTATTTATTGGAGTAATTCTGCTGCCGTTCTTTGGTAATGCAGCAGAACACTTTACCGCAGTAATTGTGGCAGGTAAAGACAAGATGGATTTGTCAATTGCTATCGCAATAGGTAGCAGTGTTCAGATTGCTTTGTTCGCAGCACCTGCAATGATATTGTTTGCGTGGGCTGTGGGCGTACCTCTGACCTTAGAATTTGGTATGCTTGAAACGGCCGCAACCTTTGTTGCAGTACTAGTGGTGAATTCAATTTTAGCCGATGGTAAATCAAATTGGCTTGAAGGTGCTATGTTGCTTGGTAGTTATGTGATACTCGCTCTGGCGTTTTTACAATTGTAGGTGAGATGATTGCACAGAAATGGTAAAATCGGTACTGGCTTAATCACCTTGTCAGTGATCATTTGTTTGCTTGGAACGATTGGTTTTACCACAGAAGAAAGTGTTGAAGGCGTACCAACGCCAAATGTTCCCAATTCAGTATTTTTTTCTGACGAACCAATCCAATCTAATCCACTGGCATTATTCATCACAGCCAATGCCGAGGTGACGTGGGACCGCAATGATGTTTTTTTGGTAGTCGCAGACGCTGATAAGAAAGCTCAGTGCGATGGATTAACCTTGATTGAACAAATGGGCAACAATGAACTTTGTACTTCAAGAGACAATGAATTTGAAGCAATTGGTGACGATAATCAAGCCGGAGTTTCGTGGAACGTAAAGTCTGGTGAATATTTCGTTGGCATTGGAACTATGACAGAGGTTCCAGACGATTTTGAGTTAAATATTGATTATACAGTAGATATTTCATTATCTGCTACAGGTTATTTCATCGGATTTATTATTATCATAATCGGTTATGCATTAACCAAATATGACTGATTACTCGAGACCCTCATAATAAGATTGAATTGCAACTTCAAGGTCATTCATAGCCTTGCGTTCATCCAGAGTATTAGTCGTGCCATCTTGTCGTACTGCCTGTCCATCAACCCACATATCAAGACAGTTCGCACCATTGAATACTAAGTTAGCTAAATGACGGTTGCTAGACCTGCCGCGTGGATACATTCGAACATCATCTAAATCCCAAGCAACCCAATCTTGACTGCCCTTGGTTGCCATTTGAAAGATATCCTTGGCAGGCAAAAGGGTA
>JAQXFJ010000234.1 GCA_029250385.1 Candidatus Poseidoniaceae archaeon
ATCTCTCTTACTTCAGCCATTATTTCTGCCTGCTTGACTGTGTCAATTCCAAGCTCACCTTCTAGGTCCTGATCCATTTCAATGAAGTCGGCTGGATAACCAGTATGTTTCACCACAACGTCAATCAATTTTGATTGGATTTCCTCATTTCCGGCCATTTCTGTTGTTGGTACAGAAACAATCTTTAGTTGGTCTATCTCAGGTGAAATTGGCGTTTCATCTACCACTTCTTTTACCACTGAAAGTGTGGATGGTTCGATGGCATTACCGGTCATTTTGTGAATGTAGGCAATCATGTGGTTCAATGTTGGATAATCTGATAATACGAAATCCTCATCAACTGGCAAGGAGAATTTACTCCTAATATCTGCCATTATCTCTGCCTGCTTGACCGTATCGATTCCAAGTTCCCCTTCCAAATCTTGATCTAATTCGATAAAATCTGCAGGGTAGCCGGTATGTTCAACAACAACCTCGATAACTGTTTTAACTAAATCATCATCATCATTCACCAGCATAGCTTGAGGTTTTGCTTGAGCAACTTCTTCGACTACATCGGCAATTACGTCATGTACTAATTCAACCGCCGCCACCACAGGTGCTACTACTGCTTGTGCAACGGTAGAAACACCACCAGACATCTGGTCGATATAGCCAATCATGTGGTTAAGTGTAGGATAATCTGCAAGCACAAAATCTTCGTCTACAGGTAAACCAAAGCGACTACGAATCTCGGCCATAATTTCTGCCTGTTTTACCGTATCAATACCCAGTTCGCCTTCAAGGTCTTGGTCTAGTTCAACGAAGTCAGCAGGATAGCCAGTATGTTTCACAACTACATCGATTACTGCGTTAACAACATCTTCCTCACCGGAGTTTTGCTGAACTGTTGGTGCAACAACAACCTCCTCAATTACCTGTTGCACTTCAGTAATAGTCTTCTCAGGAACTTGTTTAGCAACTACTGGTTGATTAGTTGGCAGCCCCTCAAAGTTGTTAGTAATCTCCCAAGGCTCACCTTGAATACCGCCGTGAAGATTATTTGAACCATCAACATAGGAAACTAATTTACCATCAAGGACCCGTAAAACTACATTATCAGATTGGGCAAGTTGCCTGATCCAGGTCATGAATTTTGACCCATCAATACGGTCACCAATAACATCCCATTTCCTCGCCAAAGATAATGCGATTTGCGAACCGAATCCAGCCCCAAATCGCAATCCATACTTTAATTCTGGATATTCACCACCTTTTGACAGATTTAGTTCCCCTAGTTCTGGGTCTTTTTCACGGTAATTGGCAATTGGTGGAATACGCCCGGTTAACAAACCATAGTACATACTGGCATCTTCTATTCCGACTCCCATTGGGTGTCCAGTGAACCCTTTGGTATTGGCAATAATCAATTTATTGGCACTTGGCCCAAATGTATCCCTGAGGGCTTTGACTTCTGATTGCGCAGACCCTCCACGAGCTGGGGTATAGGTTTCATGTGAGAAAAAGACCGTTTCTGGCGCTATTTGGTGTCGATCTAGATTCCACTTAGCCTCCATGGTGCCAATGAATTTGTTGACTGTCTGTGCGACATGTTCAACATCAAGTCTTGTACCGTGATATGCTGAATTAGAAATCTTGGTCCCCAATAATTCTGCAAGTGGCTGAACTCCACGCTCTTGGGCCATAGAATTACGTTCAACAACAAAGGCTGCTGCACCCATTCCAAGCACCATACCATTCCTTCTACGGTCAAATGGTAAGGCAGACTCCTCCACCTTATCACCAGTAGAAGCGGCACCAGAAGCAGCAAATCCACTACCCATCCATTCCCAGAGGTCTTCACCAGTAACGTCATCTGCAGAGATAATTACCACTCTATCTGCTCTACCATTTTCTAGCCAATCCTCTGCTGTGCTAAACGCTGCAGTTGCTGAAGCGCAAGCTAAATTCAATGTAGTATTTGGACCTCTAATTCCAGTGTATTGAGCAAATTGTGAATGACCCATATTAAGAATTTGAAAGAGATATCTCCGATCAAACCGACCTTCGCCATCATCACCGTTATTCTTGGCATGTTTCATGGCCATTTGCAAACCCGGGAAACAAGAAGCAAATATGATTCCTGTTCTATCCCTTTGAGTTTGGGGGACTTGCCAATTGGTAATCAGACGTAGACCGCCTTTACCAGTTTGTTCGACTGGGGTAAGTGGGATTCCAGCGTCTCGAAGTGCTAACAGACCAGCAGCAACAGAAAGTTGAGTAGTAATGTCCCAAGCCATGACGGCTTTTGGATCGATACCAAATTCTGCAGCCAAATCAAACGCTCCTTTAACTCCCGCAAGTTGTGGTATATCGCTGAATTGGGTGGCTTTTTCCATGTTTACTGAACCGTCTCTACCTTTGATTAGGCGAACTATGTTTTTATCCAATAGTCGTTGTTTGTACTCATCACTAACTTCAGTGATGCAGGTTTCCCCTCTTACTAAGCGTTCAAAAGTATCGTCAGAAAATACCTTTTCTCCACCTGGCAAACCTAATGAAATACCGCTTATTACAATTGGATCAGAGATCCGTGAATGATTATTGTTTACCGAATCCGAAACTATCAATTGAGGCATTGGTGTAGTACTCATTGTTTTGGAAAGGTACGATTTTGGTGGGGTTCTAATCCACCTTGAGAAATCTTCCACTACTTCTGCCTTGGAGATATCAAACTCACTATCTGTATCACATTCCTTGCTAATTTTGGTGATAAGTTGATTAATTTGAGAATTAGACAAACCAAGTACCTCTGTTAAGTTCACCATGCCGTTACAGAACTTCGCTGGATATCCTGTTACTGGTGACAAACAATCCCCAAGGTATGCATTCTTGGCATCTTCAAGAGAAACTTCTACCGTTGTAACACCTGCACCAGTAGAAGACTTAGCAGCCGATTGAACAGGTGATGAATTATTTGGCAGCGGTTTTGCTCTTGACTTAAGATCGCCACTCGGTAACGGGATTGAAAAATGATTTACTTGGTTATGGGCTTCTATTGGCCCTGCTCTAAAGCCTTCAGATAATTCCTCTGAACTGCCAGATGGCCATTGAAGATTTCTGCCAGCAAGGTATAACCCAGCCATTGCTCCAAGGAAAGAAGCAATACCTCCTTGCTTAGGGTGATTAGTCATGATTGGCAAATGTGGCTTGCCTTCTAAAATCTGAGTGGCAAACATTGTCAAAGCCCGTTTCGGCCCTACTTCAATGAAAACTCTCGCTCCCGAATCATACATCTTTTCGATTTGTGAGGTCCATTCTACTGAAGACGCCATTTGAGGTGCTAATTTATCGAGGACTGAGGTTTTGGAATCTGCGCCAGACATCTCGTAAAATTCGCCGTCATAATTTGCCGTAATTGGTATTTTAGGCCAACTTATTTCCAAGGTTTCAAGGAATCTTCGCAGCGGTTCGTTAGCAGGTGCGACGATACGTGAGTGGAAAGCGTGCGAAGTTGCCAATTGTGTGGTCGAGAAGCCTTTGGCTTCAAAGGAACTCATTACAGCCTTTACCGCCTCGCTTTCTCCAGCAATAACCGTCATCTTTGGAGAGTTTTTATTGGCTGCTATAACGTATCCGTCTGCGGAATTAAGCACTTTTTCAACCTCTTCATATGGTGCAGTAACGCTGGCCATCAATCCTTTGTCCTCTATTTGCACTGAGCCCATTTCTGTACCCCTAGCGGCTGAGGCACGCAGTGCCCCATCCATATTCAAAATCCCAGAAGACATCAATGCAGCATACTCACCCAGCGAATGGCCAGCCACCATGTCTGGGGTTTGTCCGTGCGCATTGAGCAGTCGTTCAATGGCCAAGTCTGCGGTTAACATTGCAGGTTGAGTATATTCTGTTTGCTTGAGTTTATGCTCAGATTCAATTAATTCTTGTTTCGAAAGATTGGTCCGCAGGACGAAACTTGACAAAGTCTCGCCTTCAAGCACTTCAACCATGGTCTCATCAGATTTCTCCCATACCTTTTGAACTGAAGTGTAACGTTTGTTTAGATCATATGTCATGCCGACGTATTGACTTCCTTGACCCGGGTACATATGGGCAATCTTGGCTTTTGTTGGAAGTATTGGTTCATTGGTAATCATAACCCCTTGAGACTGTAAAAAGCCCCACTTGTTACTATCCTCCATGGCTTTTATCGCAAGGCCTACCCGTTTGTCATAATCTGCCCAACTAGTAGCCACTATCGCCATACGATAAGTGTCTGATTTATTGAAATCAGAAGCTTGCATCAATTCAACTGACAATCTGCGGCCACTAGCATCCTCATCAAAAGATGGTCCGTCAAATGTTAGATTGGCAAGTTTTGATATCAGGACCTCAACACTGCCTCCAGACAGTAATAAGATACCTCCTTCAATCGATTTCAGTTCTTCATGAGTCATTGTTGGGTTTGCTTTAGCATCTAGAATAGACGGAACTGATGGCTTAGAGGAATTGCCACTCCATTTTTGCTGCCAGCTATTGGCAATCGGAGTGTGGTATTCAGGCTCATAGCCTTCTAACGCTATGTGAAAATTTGTCCCACCAAAACCGAAAGCAGAGATCCCAGCACGGCGCGGGTTTTCTAATGGCCTTGGCCAATCTCTAGCTTGAGTTGGTACAAAAAATGGGATTTCATCCCATTGTACTGTTGGATTTGGTGTCTGGAAACCAGCAGATGGAGGTATAGTTGCATGATGTAGCGCCATGACACCTTTGATGACTCCCGCTATTCCGGCTGCTGCTTTAAGATGGCCAATTTGTGATTTTATGGAACCCACTGCAACATGATCACCACCTGTCAGACCAGTCCACAAAGTAGACAATGAGGACAACTCAGTTGCATCGCCGACTTTTGTCGAAGTCCCGTGTGCCTCAACCAATTCAACAGAGGAAGCATCGTATCCTGCCTGATTGTAGGCTCTAGAGATTGCTTGGACTTGCCCTCTTTGACTTGGCGCAGTAATGCCCTTGCCCCTTCCGTCTGAAGAACTGCCGACACCGCGAATTACCGCATGGATTTCATCGCCATCATTAATCGCCTCGGATAATCTTTTGAGGATTAAAACACCTGCTCCTTCACCCATAACAAAGCCATTCGCGCTAGCATCAAACGGTGTTGAATGGCTTGGAGATAGCGCCCCAATGGCGCTGAATTTAGCGTAGGTTGCAGGATCCATAGTTCGATCTGCAGCACCTGCCAACATCAGATCCACCTGCCTACTTTGCAGCAGTCGACAAGCATCAAGAATTGCTGCCATAGATGATGCACAAGCCGCATCAGTAGTGTAGTTTGGACCTTGTAAGTCAAGTAAGTTAGCAACTCTTCCCGAGACGACATTGGCTAGTTCTCCAGGCATGGTATCCTCGTCAATTCGTGGTGAATGTTCGACGATTTCCTCGCGAAATAGTTCTGCTTGATCTTCTGGCAACCCATGTTTGATAGCGACATTCTTGGTATGATTGGACCATACTCGGATGTTTGAGAGGTTACGATTCTCACCACCCAGTGCGTTAGCAAAAACTACGCCGCATTTAGAACGATCAAATTGCTTGGCTTCATCATTGTAACCAGAAGAATCAAGCGCAGCCGCTGATACCTCAACAGCCCATAACTGGCATGGGTCAATTTGCCCGAGTGTGCCCGGTGGCTGCCTCCAACGACGCCAATTAAATTCAAAACCTTCAACAAAGGCACCAATTTTGGAATAGGTAAATCCTTCATCGATATTTCCTGGTCCACCTGGTTTCCAAAAATTTTCAATTTTACCAGGCCAACGGTTTTGTTCGACATTTTTGATGCTAACTTTTGCATCAACGATATTTTGCCAAAACTGTTCGATATCATCGGCATCTGGCATCATTGCGCCAACACCAACAACAGCAATTGGCTCAAATGGGGCTTGTTCTAAGCCCTCTGCAACCTTGCCGTCAGCAGTTGTAATTGTCACATAATCACCTCAATTATTCATGATAGTTTCTGGAACCATTGTAATGGAATAGCCAGCGTCAACATAGATGCATTGCCCAGTAACGCCGCTTGATAGCGGGCTAGCTAACCATAATGTTGCTCCTGCGACATCTTCTTGGCTGACATTTCGCCGCAGGGGAGAATTTTTCTCTACGTGTTCTAGAATGTTATCAAACCCAGGAATCCCCGAAGCAGCGATTGTCCTAATTGG
>JAQXFJ010000242.1 GCA_029250385.1 Candidatus Poseidoniaceae archaeon
CCTATGGTCGCTTGCTAGACTAGCTCGTAAAGGCATGTCACTAGGCATGCTTGGTGAGCGACGTGACCAAACAACTGCTGGTGAAGAAGGTGGTAGAGCAAAGTCTGCTGAACGCAAAAAGATGTGGATCAGGCTACGTATTGAAACTACTGAATACCAATCATTTGGGGACAATTTACGCTGTCATGGAATAATCGAGGAAGCTAAATTTGATCTTGGCAGCCATCACACACACAATATTGCAGTTGGTGATGAAATAGAATTATCGTGTATTACTGAGTTTCTCGATACTGACAAACAATTATTGCAACAAGCCGTTGATGCCGCTAAACAAGTGCAAGTTGCATTAGCAGTGGTAGAAAATGATGAGGTGATTTTGTTCCATGTCACCTCTAGAGGATTGAGGGAATCGACAACTTGGACCATGCGTGGGGGAGGTAAACGCATTGATGTCAAACAGTCTAGTGGTGTGGCCAAAGGATTTCGTGAAAGAGTTATCCGGGAACTATCTGAATCTCTAGCAAAAGAAACCCCTTTGGTCCTGTGTGGACCGGGGCATGCCCGAGAATTGTACTTGCGGGACATGAACAATTCTGACCAAACTAGGTTTATTTCCTCAATCGGCACATCCATGTCTGGGCGTGCAGGAGCTAATGAGATATTACGTGAAGGACTTGCTGGAAATCTATTAGATGATTATGCAATCTCCAAAGAAATAAGCCTACTAGAAGAAGCTTGGATGCGAGTTTCAACAAATGGCGCAGTAGCCTATGGATTAATGGAATTAACCAAAGCACGTAATGACGGAGCAATTGAAACATTACTCATCTCAGCAGACCTACTGCGAGATGAAGATTCTATTATTGATGGGACGTCCTGGCAATTGTGGTGTAAGTCCCTAAGTGACATTGGTGGAGAAATGGTACAATGCTCTACCGACCATGACTCTGGTCAACAACTACTGGGCATCGGTGGAGCCATCGCTTTATTACGGTTCAAAATATAGGTGATATTATGAAGGTAGTGAAATTTAGTGATTACCAACAAAATTCCGAACTATCCGTGCTTGATGGCGCTAGATGGTTGTTGATAACTCATCAAGAATTATCTGCAGCTGCAACAATATTGTTTCACAGTGAACTACTAGATATTTTAGTCGCTGTTGACTTTCGTGGAGCAAAAATATCCGATGGTTTATGGCAACGAGCAGTACATCTTATTTTAGCCGATTCAAGTTTTGAGGACGATGATGAATCTCAGATTAGAAGGCGTACTGGCATCACTAAAGTGATAGTAGATGGACAAGGCGAACTGCAAGATTACTGTTGGTAACTGGTGGGTCCGGAGGGAATTGAACCCTCGATCTTCGCCTTGTAAGGGCGACGTCATAAACCCCTAGACCACAGACCCTAGCCTGCCGTGTTGCCTCTCATTATTGAATGCAACGCAAGCGTTAACCTCAAAACCATGACGCTTGACGCAGGGTTGAATGGATGAAGATATCCAAGCAGCCGCAGCCCGTCTGGTCCGGCGTCTAAAAGAAGGAGGTCACAGCATAACTGTGGCGGAATCTTGTACTGGAGGTTTGCTTGCTAGTGCCTTTACCGATATCGCTGGAGCAAGTCACTGGTTTAACCAATCGTGGGTCACTTATTCTAACGAAGCAAAGATGTCTCAACTAGGAGTCAATCCAGAAACCCTTGAAAAGCGTGGTGCTGTTTCATCGTATGTGGCTATTGAAATGGCAAAAGGCGCACTACAAAATGCCGATGCAGATATTGCAATCTCAATAACAGGAATTGCTGGGCCAGGAAACGACAGCACAACCAAAAAAGTTGGAACTGTGTATGTCGGCATTGCCTCTAAGTCATGGGCCAACGCTGAATCTACCCAAATAGGTGGTAATCGGTCCGAAAATAAGATTGGTTTTGTCCATTTCGCCCTTCTAACAGCCATTGGCAGATGGGATGAAGCAATGGATGCAGCAGAAGAAAACCGCAAGAAACTACAACAAATGGCTGATGAAAAAGAACGAGCCCGAGTGGAATTTGAAAAAGAGCGTGCTAAAAGAGAAGCACAGGCAAAGCAATCTGCACCTTGGCAAGATGAGTCATGGAGTGGTGAGAGAACTGAAGAGGATTCAGAATCATTTGGCGAAGAAGTTGACTGGAAATAATACCAATGCCAACCGGTTTCCTTTTGGGGCGGCGTCTTTACGATAACTCATGGCTGCGACATCTGATGATATCGTCAAAATGTTGCGCCAAAGGAGAATTATTGCTAGTAGTGAAATCATAAATTCACTAGCTAATCATGATGACCCATCAGGAGTGTTAGATACTGGTACAAAAATTGACTTTCACAAAGGTGTACTAAACAACCAGATATTCGCTCAATTAACTGAAATGTACGACAATGATAGCTCAATGCCAAATTTGACGTCGATTAAAGAAGATAGTGTAGCGACAAATCCTTCGACTGATCTTGGTAGGGTTATCGCACCAATTGCTGCGCCTGAATTACTTGATGTGAAATTTAGAAATAATTTACCAGATTGGCGAGAATCAGATTATAGCTGTCTTGCAGTGGATGCTTCAAACGACATATCAATTCACTACGACATTACTGGAAAAAGCACCACTGAAGGTAAAATGACCGACATTACTGCATGCTTTTCTGACCGGTTAAACAAAATTAGGAAAATGATCATCAAGAATTCTCGGCTACCTAGAAAACCCACTGAAGTACAAAGATTGCTTAGAGAGGTAAACCGTTACCAAGGTTATGAAAACAAAGCAGTTGCTATTGGCCTAGTAAATGAGCCGAGATATACTAAAAATGGCCATTTAATTTGGAATTTGGAAGACGAGACTGGTGAGATGACCTGTTTGTTGACTAAGCGTCAAGGTGATGATCGAGACAGGTTTCATGAGAAAATCATTGAAGCAGGCTTAATGCCAGATGATGTACTTGGTGTGTCGGGAACTTTTAGCCAAACTGGTGATTTATTTTATGTCGATGATTTACATTTTCCGATGAAGGAACGTCACGAAAAAGCTGTATCACCTTTTGGAGTCAGTGCTGCTTTTCTTTCCGACGTCCACTTAGGGTCCAAAACTTTCTTAGAAGCTCAATGGCATAAAATGGTAAGATGGTTCCATTCTGACCCACTGGCTAAAACCATCAAATATCTCGTACTATCGGGTGATTGTGTCGATGGAGTTGGAATATATCCTGGGCAAGATAAGGAATTATTGATTCCTGATTTTTACAAACAATACTCAGAATTTGCTAAATTACTAGAATTACTCCCTGATTGGGTCGAATGTGTAATGCTGCCTGGAAATCACGACGCAGTACGGCCAGCAGAACCTCAACCAACATTTGAGAAAGATATTCAACAAGATTACAATACCACAACATTTGTTGGCAATCCCTGTGATTTTTCACTACATGGTGTACGAGTATTATCATACCATGGGAAATCAATCGATGATTTTGTTGCTGGACTAAAAACAGTAACCTATGCAGACCCGATTGAAGCAATGCGTCAAATGCTTAGAAGAAGGCATTTAGCACCTCAATGGGG
>JAQXFJ010000146.1 GCA_029250385.1 Candidatus Poseidoniaceae archaeon
GTCGATGAAGTAGCCACTCCCCTAGCTTTAGATTCACGGGGCAGATTCACTGTTGCCAAAGTCACCCTTACTAACTGGGAAACCAATAAATTTTGTAATAATTTAGCCAAACGCTTAGGGATTTCCAGAAACCGGATATTTTTTGCTGGTACCAAAGATAAGCGAGCAATAACACAACAACTTTTTGTCATCGATGCCGCTCAACAAAAGGTGGCTCAGGTCGAAATTCCCGATGTAGATATTGAGATACTGGGAAGAACACACCAAAAGATAGGCTTTGGAAACCATCGTGGGAACAGATTTACCATTGTTGTAAGAGGTTGCAGCCATCAAGATGGTACTCCTATGAGCGAGCAAGAAGCATTAGAGGAAGTTGGTAGTATAAAGACTCAGTTAATTGCCTCTGTTGGAGAGGGATTATTCCCCAATTGGGTCGGACCACAACGTTTTGGTTCAGGAAGGCCAGTTACTGCCGAAGTGGGCAAGCATGTATTGAATGGTGATTTTGAGCAGGCAACCTTAACCTATCTTTCCATGGAAGGATATGATGAAAATACTCAAGTTGCTAAATTTAGAACTCATATTAGAGAGAATGGACCGGTAAAAGAAGCGTTAGAGTTAGCCCCAAAATGGCTTGGCTTTGAAAGAAGAATGCTGGAACACCTAATTGACAAACCAAATGATTATCTTGGCGCATTTAGAAAACTACCTAACAATCTTCAACTGATGACTATCCATGCTGCACAATCCATTATATTCAATAAATCACTTCACCAAAGGATTACTTCAGGATTGCCAATATCGATACCTGTTGCTGGTGATTTAGTAGGTAGAGTTGATGAAAAAGGACAACTAGATGTTGATAGTTGTGTTACTGTTGATGATAGAACCCTGCCAAGAATTTCAAGAAATTGTCAATTGGGACGATTAGTCACTACAGGACCGTTACCGGGTAGTGAAATCTACACCTCATCAGGGGAAACCGGAGAGATTGAACTTGGTGCAATTAAAGAGTATGGACTAGATCAAATAGACTGGCAAGTTGAACAGATACCACGTTTATCATCAAAAGGAACTCGTCGGGCTTTAGTAACTAGTTACCAGGAATTATTTGTTGACGTAGTACCTATTGCTCTAGATGAATCAATGGGAGAAAAATGGCAACAAGGGCCGACGGAAAATAGTCGATGGCATCCTGAAGGAGCCTGTTTAAGATTTAGATTCACACTGTCTTCTGGAAGTTATGCTACAACACTCTTGAGAGAGTTTATGCAATGTCCTCTGAATCAGTTGTGATCAGATAAGGCCCATTGAAAGAACTTCGATTTCGCCTACGCCTGCTTTTGCCGACATCAAAGATTCGAATTCATCAGTAAGTCCTGGACCATCATTCATAACTACGTGCACTTGAACGAATTTGAGTCCAAACGCAAGAGGCTTAACTTCTACTTGTTGGACATCATAAACCTCATTGGCTAAGCCTTTGATGTAATCTGCTATATCGTCAGCGTTTACATCTTCTACACCCGAATCTGGATTAAGTTTGTAAGTCATTACTACCATACCCATGATATCGCCTCAGGGACCTTGGTATCCGCATTGTGTGCAGTTGTAAAGAACTCCTTGGTTTCTACACCTAGGACTTCTTCCGATTGATTCTTCATTACAGCCAGGACAAGGAAAGGATGTAGACCCTTCCTCAACTAGCGGAACTCCAGATGATGTACAATTTACTGCTTTCTCACTCATTATTATGCCTCAGGAACAAACTTGCCCACGGCCTTCCCTTCTTTATGGTTGCGTGAGATTTAGAGAGATATATTCGACAAAAAACTAGACTTATCGGTCTATAATTCTCAATTTCCCCGTTGAACCAGTACTCACTACTAACTCTCCGTCACGCATTTGGCACCAACCGGATTCAATTCTAATGATGTCACCGATGCGGATTTGGTCTATTTGTTGATTCCATAATATCAAACCGACAAGTCCAGTCTCATCTCTACCGCAAGCAGCAGCCACAGGACCGGTATAAGATTCGGAGTATATTAGCCGACGTGGATATACTCGCAAAACAATCAGATCAAGTTGTCGAACCGGCCTATTAGCTCTTAATTCGGTTACGAATTGACGTCCTTTTTTGTATACTCTAGGTTTAGTTAACTTACTATTTCTCTTCATAAATCTAACATTAGCATTAATGTTGATAAATCAATTGGCAGATTTTTTCTTGCGTATTTTGAATGATGAATATACTTTAGTTTCTACTTCTGTTGATTCTGGGTTTAATTTTTTATCCAATAGTTCCTCATAGGTTTTTCGAACAACAGTTGTTCCGCGTTTCCACGGCATGTGATTTCGACAGACCAAATATACCTCGGAGGATGAATTCCTCGATGCCATTGGAGAAAACCTTCGCACTTCAGAAAAATATGGCTTTATGGCCTCGATTATTTCTTCAATCCCCACTCCTTGAAATATTTTAGTAGTGAATGAGCCGCCGTAGCCTAGTAAATCTAGAGAAAAATCAAGAACATCAGCAACCAAAGTCATAGCAACTGCTTGATCAACATCCCAATTACCAGTAATGTCTGGAGATATATCAGACACTATGGTATTGATAACCCTGCCATTCAGTTCGTCTAGGATTCGTTTTTGGGTTGATTCATCAGTGATATCGCCCACCAGCAATAACGCACCTTCAACAGGCTGGCATGACTCTAAATCAACACCGATAACTGTACCCTCATCACCGACTAATTCAACTGCTACTTGTGCCCATCCACCCGGATGGCACCCTACGTCAAGAACTACGTCACCTTCTCTAACGAGCTTGAACTTTTCTTGAATTTGCAGTAACTTAAACGCTGACCTAGCACGATAGCCACTGGCCTTGGCTTGACGCCGCCAAGAATCTCTTTTATGATTCTCAATCCAGTGGTCAGCCATAATTCCCCTCGGCAACGGCTCAACCATCTCACAAATGAACTTAGCCTACACATTAGAACATATAATGAAAGAGGAAGACCTTCTACGGTCAATCAAGGAGCATGAACTATGTTTAACAGGCGCATGGCTTTGGCAGTTCTTATCGCCGTGCTAATATTATTATCTATGCAGACTTCAAACGTTACTGCAGTGGTAAAAGAACACCCAAGTCAATGGGATCAGGAAGTTAACGTAACTGGGGGTCGAACTATTTTGGTTGAGGAATTGAGTGCCACATGGTGTACTAGTTGTGCAGAGATTGACCCTTATTTACAACAAGTCGCTGATTCGCACGGGTCAAGGATTAGCATTGTAACCTATCACCCTACCGACGGCGAGGACGCTTTTCAACCAGAGGCAGCTAGTCATCGAATTAACCGAATGAAAATGATTAATCCTGATTTGGGTTCAACACCTTCTTTTGTGGTAGAGGGTGGAGAAGTTAGAGTTGGACCAAACTCTTGGCCTGATGTCCAAAAAGATATTTTAAGGAAAGAAACGGAAAATCAACAGTATTCTGCATTAGGATTTAGCATAAGTAAAGATTTAGAAAAATACTCTGCAAGGATCAATGCTTTTGTGCCCATATCAGTTGACTATGAGACTCAAGTCACGTTTATTTTGATGAAGCATGAACTTACAGTCCCTGATGGTTTTGTCAACCCTGCTGGTGATACTCGAGACAGAGTGGTAACTGCGGTGGCCACATGTAATTTAGCACAAAATAACATAACGCAGAATATTGGATTTGAGTTTGCCAGTGGAGATGACTGTTCAAATAACTTTTCAGTTACTTTTAACGAAAGTAACAAGTTTAGTCTAATACTAATCCATGAATCAACAGAACATGAATTATCTAACAATTCTATGCTAGGTGAAAACTTGGGATTAGTAGAATTTGCCTACAGGGATATCAATGTGGATGAAACCAAGGATTATCTAAAAATAATAATTTTTTCTATTCTAACACTGGGAGTAATGTGGGTCATTTATGAGCGTAAGGCTTCTTGAATGTACCGCTAAATAACAAGTAATTACCATATAACGGTAAACTGAATGAACAAATGACCCAATACTTGATAACCTACCGAGACCATGTATTAACATGGAAGAATCATGGGAAGATGTTTCGTGGCAAGAGGATGAACCTCTAAAAGAATGGTATGTTGAATATATTGCAGTAGTCAACCAAGAAAAATTTCACCACATGACTGTTCTGTTTGGTGAAGATTTACAAGATGCTCAAAGGAGCCTGCTTCATGAAGTCAGAAGGATGTACAGTTCATCTGTTGATAGTATCGACATAACCGTAGTCGAGATGAAGGAAACCTCTGGAATTACTGACGCAACTTTGTTTGAAGGAATGTTTGTTCCTTAAACGGCACGCTCTTGGTATACAACAGCAATCTCTTTCCCGTCTATTAGGAGATAATTATCAAAGTCGTAATTAGCAAGACCATCTATGGTCATAATTAATTCATGAGTTGAATTTACCCGGTAGTCAAAAATTCCTGTTTCATTGAAATGGACACCCCATATATCAAAAAATACTCCAATTGGGATATCGATGTCTTCATTGGATTCTATGTGTAATTTACCAGACCCATCATGAGTGTGAACAGCATGCATATTACCGCCTTCTTGGTTACAGACCTCTGTATTAATGCCAACTGAGGATGGAATCATTTGCTCAACTCCGTTGATGTATATATTCAAATTAGAATGGTCATGTCTTGCTAAACCTGAATGGTCTAGGCAGTTTTGGGCAATCGGATCGGGATTATCAGCGGTACTAGCAAGTATAATCTCATCATTTTCCGAAGAATCATCTGAAGATTGATTGAACAAGTCACCGCCATATTGTTGGGCTAATAAAATCAATAATGCTGCTAAAGACAGCGTAGTAATGATTGTCCAAAAGATAGTGCCATCATTTTTTGTCTTAGGCTTTTTTGACAAAGTTGATTTATTTTTTGACGTGTGATTACTTTTTTTAGACTTTTTATTAGCTTGCTTACCTAATTCATATGATTCTATTATTGCCTTTGGATCATTTACCACATTCACATCAATATTATCACCCTGATGGATAGAGTCAGCATAATTTTTCTTACCCAAAAAATCACCTCACCTTCGACGATTTAATTTTATGTGAAATCATTCATTCCAAGCGGCGTTATCGTCGTGAAGTTTTCTAAGTCGCAGGAAACCAACTAATGCAGCTACATTGGCGATATGGGCAGTGGTGCAATATAGACAAATTTTTCCTTCTTCAATTTCATAAGAGATCAGCAGCAATATCACAAGAATACCTGCTCCAGTAATCAGTGTACCTAATTGAATGAAACGTTGAGTGTAGTCACCATTTGGATCGTTCTTGACAACCAATATCATGAATAACAAGAAAGCGTTTACCATCATTCCAATAAAGCCCCATGATATTCCGAAGAATGGGTCAACATTTAGGTCAGTATTACCCAACAAGTCATCGCATGAGAAGACTGTTGATGATGTACAGAAGTTTCCTCCTTCGCTAATCTTAGAAGTTATCCAAAAGGTTTGAGCTGAAACTGCAAAACCAAAGAAAGTGATAATCTGCAATCCAGCGGTAATTTGACCACGGACTGTAGATAAGATTTCATAGCGACTAGACAATGAATCAGCAGTCGAGCGCCCCATTGGGGAAAGCAGGAATAGACCGAATAATGTCGGAATCATGTATGCTGCAATCAATAAGTTATCGAGCATTTCAAGCACCGCCGTTAGGTGTTAGTTCTTGAATTGCTTCTGCAAGAGTCATTGATCTATCATCAGAATTCCATGCAACTATACCATCTGGTTGGATTAAAAAGTAGGCAGGAGTCCCTGGAATACCCCACTTATCCATATTGTCCTGATCAATATCATCAACATAAGGGAAGTTATGCCCATAATCTAATCTAAAATCTTGTATTTCTGCTCTGCTGGAGTCATGACCTTGAATACTTAATTCAGTTGCGCTAGCGATAAAGTTCACATGCGGACCATTCCAGTTTGGATTGTTAGCGGTGTATGTGTTAGCCCAATCTGCTTGGTTGCTAGCAGACTGTTGACAATATGGACAATCAGTATCCATGAATATCATCGCCACCCACTGTCCTGTAA
>JAQXFJ010000255.1 GCA_029250385.1 Candidatus Poseidoniaceae archaeon
CACCCTGATGTCTGCTGAGACGTTTTTATTACAACTACAGTCAGGTGCTCTACCAACTGAGCTAAGCGAGGTATTCCTTGCCAAAAGCCTCCCCTACTTAATTCTCATCAATGATTTTACAAATCGGTAACCGAATAAAAGACTCGGAATTAGACTCAAAATAGGGTTTTCATCCCTTACATTAACAAGGGTCGAGGTGACAGGATTCAACTGGAGTTTGAAGAGATGTTTTCACCGGCAAAATCGCACATTTCTATGGGTCAACTATGGACGCGGTTAAGTATGGTAAGAGTTGCCTCACCGACTGGGATGGGTGAACATGGCGAACAGTGGCGCTTCTAATTCTGCTAGCGGTAGTGCGGGTGCGCACCAAGACCGTGCACTTGCTGATATGATCAGCGGACTAAAACAAGACAGCATCAACCGTGGTGCAACCGCGTTAATGGATGAGGATGTCGGCTCTTTTGGAGTACCAAATCCGCGTATTCTAATCGTTGGTTGTGGCGGTTCAGGAAACAATACTCTCAACAGAATTACTCACCTTGGAGTAGAAGGAGCAGTTACTGTTGCCATCAATACCGATAAACAACATCTTGACCATACTCGTGCTCTGCAGAAACTCCTAGTTGGCCGTCACATAACTCGCGGTCTTGGAGCTGGTGGCGACCCATCTACTGGACGACGTTGTGCTGAGGCTGGTCGTGAAATGATCAAGCGAATTGTCTCTGGTGCTGATTTAGTATTCATCGCTAGTGGACTTGGTGGCGGATCAGGAACTGGTATTTGTCCAATTGTCGCTGAAGAAGCTAAGGCTGCTGGGGCACTGGTTGTTGGCATCGTTACTACACCATTCCACGTTGAGCGCCGGCAAAGAATGGCTCGAGCACTTGAAGGGTTAGAATCACTACGCAGAGTTGCTGATGCGGTACTTGTGTTAGACAATAATCGATTACTGCACTATGTTCCAAACCTACCACTTGATGAAGCATTCTCCATTATGGACCAACTAGTAGCCGAAATCGTCAAAGGAATTGTTGAAACAATTACCTTACCTTCACTAATCAATCTTGACTTTGCTGACGTTAGGGCGATCATGGCTAATGGTGGAGTAACTATGATGCTATATGGTGAATCTGACCGTGGTCCTGAAGAAGTGGTTCATGAGGCATTGAATCATCCTCTATTAGACGTTGATATCTCTGGAGCAACCGGTGTATTGATTCACGTAACTGGCGGAAATTACATGACCTTGGAATCTGCCTCACAAGTGGTTGACTTGTTGACCTCGAAAGTTAGTGAAGATGCTAATGTAATTTGGGGTGCTCGACAAGATGCTGGATTTGGTGATACCATCAAAGTAATGGCGATTATTACTGGCGTTGGCGGTACCGATTTGCGCACTGGTAGACTAGCACCAGATGCTCTTGGAGATGCTCTACGAATCACTCGTGGCAAGAATCAAACTAATGATTCGAGTACCAACAATTTAGGCTTTCATCGCTTTGATTGATAGATGATTATTGCTCTGTCAACTTTGAGAAATTGTCAAAAGAGAGATGCTACAAGGGCAATACATGCGCGGCAAGGCCATATTTGCTCTATTAGTGACTATCTTCATGATGACTCCGGTTCAGGCTGGCGAAGTAAACTCTTTCCAAACCCAGCAAAACAACCCTGAGCAACCCGATGCCAACAACACAACCCTCTATGCATATTCGGATGGTATCAATAATTTTTGGTCACATTTCAGTGATAATGATACCGACTCAGTTGACACCTTTACTGAAGAAGACGATAATGGGGTAATTACCATCAAGCATAGATTCACTATGACCCCAGTCCTTGACAAGCGCTTAAGCATGACCGTTGGCGGTGAAATTCGTGGTAATTTCAATATTTATTACAACGGTGATTCTGATAGTACTGACAACGCTGGGCCGTGTCAACCAACCCAAACACCCAATGATTGTGATTGGCTAAATGTTACCATGTATAAAGGGCAAACTAAGGTATTCCAGCACACTGAAACTCCGTGGCCGGCTGACCAATGGAAAAATATTCAGTTTTCGTTCTTTGTTGAAGAAGGCAATGAAACCTGGGATGCAAATAACGATAACCCAATTATCGAAATAACTATGAAAATCAAAGGAGATTACCAAGAAGGTTTTTTTGGTGCAACTGTTAGCGGAACTCCTGGTGCTTATGCTATCGAATTAGGTGAAGGCAGTTCTGTCGAATTACCAATTGACCCAGCATCATTTGATGAAGTATTCCAAGATGGTGGAAATATCGGCGACGCACCTGCTAGCGAAGACGCCCCTGGATTCTCGTTAGTTGTTGCATCTGCAGCAATCGCTATGGCGGCTTTCATCAATCAACGCAGAGACACTCCTGAACAAGAGTGAAATCACAGTGCGGCAATTATTGCGCTAACATCTAGCGCAACGGCAACTTGCTCTCCAGTAGCTAGATCCTTTAGCATCCCTTGATTTGCTTCAAGGTCTCTTGGACCAACTACCAAAGTCTTAGTGGCACCAATACCATTAGCCCAACCAAATGCTTTGCCAATCTTACGACCACGTAATTCTAACTCAACTCGCTGGCCACTACTACGCAGGCCACCAACTATTGGCAGGATTGCTCCCACATCAATATTGAATGGAATAACCGCAATCAAACCCTTGCCATCATCTTCACCTGGTACAACTTCTGTGCGCGACTGGCGTTCTGCCTGTGCTTCTAAAGCCAGAAGAACTCGGTCAAAACCTAAACCAAATCCACAACATGGGTCTAAGTCAGGCAAGCCAAACAAGTGTAGCAACTTGTAAGACCCGCCACCAAGCACCTGTCCTTCACCACCCATCTCAGGGACAATTACCTCAAACACCATGCCGGTGTAATAATCTAAGCCGCGAGCAACTGTAAGGTCAACTGCTAGTGATGGTGGTGCCGGTGCTAATGCCGCTACGGCACTAAGCGTAGTGGCTAAATCGTCAAGTGCCTCAAGTGAAACACCTTCCAGTGAAGCGAGGATTTCTCTGGCTGGTCCAAGTGTTTCAGCGCCACCTGATAAGTCTGCTAACTGGCGAAGTGGTGCCGCATTTTCTGCTGGAATTCCATTATCTTGCAATAGTTTAGCCAGACCGTTATCGTCGCCTTTGTCTAACAGTCGCATAGCACTGGCCACTGGTGGCTCGCTGGCTCCTGCTGGAGTATCTATTGAAAGTCCAAGGCCGCTTAGGGCATTTTTCAAGATCCCAACATGACCGATTCTAATTTCCCAGTCTTGCAACCCACAATCGGTTAGCATATTGATGGCTAAGGCGATTACTTCAGCCTCAGCTAGCGGCCCAGTTGCGCCAATCAATTCTACGCCATATTGGAAAAACTCTCGATATCTGCCTTTCTTAAACTCCTCATAGCGGTAACATTGACCATAATATGACACTCGGATGGGTTTGGTGTCATTACGCATTTCCTCAGCAATCATCCGCATTGCTGGTGCGGTTAATTCAGGGCGTAAGGTCAAGTTTCTGCCCCCTTTATCCTCAAAAGCATAGAGTTGAGAAATTACTCCTGGACCAGATTTTGCGGTAAACAAATCCAGTGATTCGAATACCGGGGTTTGAATGCGTTTGAAACCACTACGTCTAGCACATTCCTCAAGCAATTGCTCAAACGCAAGACGGCGATTCATCACCTTAGGGGTGAAGTCTCGAGTACCGCGTGGGCGTTGCACCATGAGTAAATCCACAAGGTGATTGTTCATGACCTCTTCGCAAGGATTTAGTCAAACAAGATGATTTACCAGCCCACTGCCCAAGTATCATCATCGGCTTGCTCATCCTTACCTTGCCACTTAACATCATCATCATCATCCAAGTCGCTTGCCTCACTCGAATGAGTTTCTTCCTGTGTCTCGCTTTCGGGCTCCGCTGACTCTTCAATATCCATTTCTATTGGACTCACTTCCTCGATTTCTTCATCTTCATCAAGCAACAGTTCGAGGATTTCATTCTCTGCTAAGCCGGTATCTTGGCGAACTTCTACTAACTCTGGGGCTAACAATACATCGCTATCATTGATTTCTTCCTGCTCTAGAAGTTCTTCCACAGCAACCTCTTCAACTTCACTTACCGCCGGTTTGAAACGTTCGAGGAATGCTTCCCCTTCGGTTGGAGCATCAAGGGCGGCCAGCGCATTCTTGGTCAACTGAGCGGCTGGAGGCATGGCTCTAGCTCGCTCTTCTGCTTTTTTGCGTTGGATGATGGCTAATGCTTCAGCTTGTTCACGCTCAGCCTCCATTTCAGCTTCAACTGCTCGCCACATTTTGGTTTCTTTGAATTTTTCACGCTTCTCTTCTAATACTTCGATTTGACGACGACTAGGTCGGTCGTATAGTTTCCAGAAACAGTATACTAGGAATAGAAAGGCAATTGAGGCTAGTAGACCGGTGATTAGTGTGGTAACGAGGTCAGACACCTCAATCATCCTCCGCTAAGTCAAACTGCTTCAGCTTCAAACACCGCATCTTCTGATGCTAGATGCTCAAACCCTGGCACTAACTCTCCAAGTTCGAAAACTCGGTCGTCATCGCCACCAGGCAAAGTAGAGATATCGACTTCTGCTCCTTCCGGAACATTTCGGAAAATCGGTCTTTGAATCAGATACTTGTTAAGGAATATGAAGGAAATTGCCACAACGCCCCAAAAGGCCAGAATAATTCCAAGCCCCTTTGGATTAGCTGGGTTCCAAACATCATCTGTATTGGCAATCATATCACCGAAGTAAGAGACCATCAAGACGGTGAACAGAATTGGGAACGCGATGTAGAGTAAAATATCCCACCAGCGACCAACCACGATATCGTTGTCTCCGGTATTGATGAAATCATCACGGAATGCTGAAACGCCAACACCAAGGTATCCCTTGAAGCCGCCAGGTGCTTCTCCAGCGGCAACTTGAGCCTTCCAGCGAACATACCCATACTTCCAGATTGTAAACGCAATAAACAATCCAGAAAACATTAATCCATAGCCCCATAAATGATCTT
>JAQXFJ010000262.1 GCA_029250385.1 Candidatus Poseidoniaceae archaeon
GTTATTGTGATAGGTGCAGGTGGGGCAGGTCTTCGCGCGGCAATAGAAGCGGCTCGTAGCGGCGCTAAAACTGCTATCATCACTAAATCTCTGCTAGGTAAGGCACATACTGTAATGGCTGAGGGTGGTTGTGCTGCTGCTTTACAAAATGCGGATCCTCGTGATGGTTGGAAAGTACACTTTCATGACACTATGAAAGGTAGCAAATGGCTAGCTAACTGGCAAATGGCAGAGTACCACGCCAAAGAAGCACCAGATAGGGTTAGAGAATTAGAGCAATGGGGCGCTGTATTTGACCGAACACCACAGAATCTAATTAACCAGCGAAATTTCGGTGGCCACACCTTCCCTAGACTTGCTCACGTTGGCGATGCTACTGGTCTTGAACTCATCCGTACATTGCAAGAAAGAGGCATCCACGAAGGTATTGACATATTCATGGAATATACTGTAAGGCACCTTCTCAAAGAAGGCGACAGAGTTACTGGTTGTGTTGCCTACACTAGAGTTGATGGAGACTTCCATGCATTTTCAGCCAAGTCTGTGGTCCTAGCGACTGGTGGAATCACTAGAGTTTGGTCAGTTTGCTCAGGTTCATGGGAATACACTGGAGACGGTCATGCACTAGCACTATGGGCAGGTGCTGAACTTAGAGACATGGAGTTTGTCCAATTCCATCCAACTGGAATGGTTTGGCCACCTTCTGTTAGAGGTATTCTGGTCACTGAAGGAGTTAGAGGCGAAGGTGGCAGGTTAACAAATTCTGAAGGCGAGAGATTCATGTTTGATTATGTCCCAGAAATGTTTGCTGGAGATCACGCAGCGACCATAGAAGAATCTGATCAATGGGTAGAAGAAGTCGTTTCAGGAAAATTAGCGACGGTCAGAAGACCTCCGGAACTTCTCACACGTGACGTAGTTGCCAAGGCAATCAACTCAGAAGTAAAGGCAGGTAGAGGCTCACCCCACGGTGGTGCTTTCCTTGATATTTCACATCGAGGCGAAGAAGCAATTCTCAAGAAATTACCTTCAATGCACCACCAATTCAAGGAATTAGCTGGCGTTGATATTTCACAGGAACCAATGGAAGTTGGGCCGACTGCACATTATGTCATGGGTGGCGTAATTGTCAATGCGGAAAGTCAAGAAACTACAATTTCAGGACTATATGCCTGCGGTGAAGTAGCATCCGGATTACACGGGGCTAACAGGCTTGGAGGTAACTCTTTGTCCGACTTGATTGTATTTGGTAAGCGGGCTGGCGAATTTGCCGCAAAGCGTTCCAAAGACCTTGCACAACCAGTTATTGACGATTCTCAAGTAAAAACAGCAATCACAGATATGCTCGAACCCTTCAATAACGAAGGCGGAGAGAATCCTGGTCTTATCTATGATGAGTTACGTGATATGATGCAAGCAAAGGTCGGCATAATCAGAACAAAAGAAGAACTCGATGAGGCGGTCGAGGATTTGAAAAACTTCGATACCAGAAGAAAAGCTGCTTATCCAGGCTCTTCAAGAAAATACAACTCGGGGTGGCATCAAGCATTAGATTTGAAAAATATGGTCGATGTGTCATACGCAGCAACCCTTGCTGCATTAACTCGTGAAGAGAGCCGAGGTGGCCATACAAGAGACGATTTCCCTGTCCCGGATGATGAATACTGGGGCGATACTCTCAACATTATCTACATGGAAAATGGGGAAATTAAAATTCGTCAAGAGGCTAAGGAAGAGATGCGTGACGACCTCAAAGATGCAATCAATGAAGTAAAAGCCATGATTGCTGAAAGAGCAGCTGAAGCAGGAGGTGAAAATTGATGTCTTTGAAAGGAAAGACTCAGAAATTCACCATCACTAGAGGCGAAGGCGAGGCTGCAGAATTAGCTGATTATGAAATTGAATTAGATGAAGGCATGGTAGTTTTAGACTGCGTTCACAGAATCCAATATGAACAGGAACCAGACCTTGCAGTAAGATGGAACTGTAAAGCCGGGAAATGTGGCTCCTGCTCAGCTGAAATCAATGGCCGTCCGCGTTTGATGTGCATGACTCGAATGAGTGATGTTGTAGATGAGACTGAGGATGGCAAGCCAATTGAAATTAGACCAATGAAGGCATTCCCTCACATAAAAGATCTAGTCACAGATGTGTCATGGAATTACGAAATGGCGCAAAAAATAAAGCCAATTAACGGCCCAAAAGAGATGAACTGGGAATTTAATCAAAATGAAGCAGATAGAGTGCAACAATTTAGAGAATGCATTGAGTGTTTTCTATGTGTTAACACTTGTCACGTACTTAGAGACCATTCATTGTTTGACGAATTTGCCGGTCCAAGGAATCTAGTTAGACTTGCTCAATACGAAATGCACCCATTAGACCTCGAAGACCGGATTCCTGAAATAAAGAAGGAATTTGGCGTTGAGTATTGTAATATTACACGGTGTTGTACAGAGGTTTGTCCTGCTGGAATCCAAATTACCGATGATGCAATCATTCAGCTAAAGGAAAGAGTAGTCGACCGTTACTATGATCCTCTTCAACGAATTTGGCGAACACTTACAAGGCAGAAAGTTCGTTATTGAAGGCGATAATGGATGAATAAGGCTACTTTCTTACAAAATCTCCTCTCAGCAGTTTTAGGGCTTTTTTTCATAAATGTCGGAATTGCTCATTTTCAAGACCCTAAATGGTTTGAGCCGATAGTCCCTGCAATACTAGGTTACCCTACTTTCTGGGTTTTAGTTACAGGGGGTATGGAAATTGGATTAGGATTGGGATTAATTATTCCTAGAACGAGAAAGTATTCAGGGATGCTAATGGCGTTATTTTTAGTGGCCATTTATTCAGCCAATCTCAATATGTGGATTAATGATGTACCATTAGAAGGTAAGACATTTGCCACCATTTGGCATGTGTTAAGGTTAGTAGGTCAAGCCTTAATGATTGTAATTGCGTTATGGGTAGGTGGTTGGATCAAACAAAGGGATGATTTGGTTGAATAAAGGAAACATACCTTATGTCCCAATCATTGGTTTATTGATGTTGATAGTTTCTACAATCTGTTTCGTATTCCCGCAAATATTTGATGCTGATTTTGATTCCATTGGGCTAGATGAAAAAGTTGACTCGAGAATTAGATATTCAGCATTAGCACTAAGTATTGGTTTGCTTTTATTATTTTATAGAAAGTTTACACTACAAAATGATGGTTTAATTTTTGTTAAGTGTCTATTAGTTATTGATCTTGGATATTTTTCTACCCGTGCTCTATCCATGTTAATACATGGGTTTAGTAGCAGTGTTCAGCGGACGTGGTTAATTTTTGAGTTGATGATTGCCATTTGTTTAGTGATTATAATCAAATTAAAAAAAGCCTCCCCGAGGGCCTAAACCCTCAGAGAGGCAGTTATATTCCACGGAATATATTAGTTCATAATTAGTCAAAAGACTCGGTTAAGCAACTCAAAGGTGCTCGATTCCGATCTTCTTGACGTTTGCCTTCTTGATCTTGTCAGGAAGCCAAGCCGGACCATTTGCAGGCTTGTCAACCATTGCAATACTACCAGTGAAGCAGTGGACTCTCTTAGTTCCACGCTCACGCAGGCGTATGCTGGTGTGTCCACGGGTTGCAGCTTTTAGGGCTGCACCACGTGGTTGTTTGCTCGCAAATACTTGGCTCGTATCTTTATTGTTCTCCATGAGAACAAAATATTTTTTATCAGACATTTTGGATAACCTCCGGTAACGAGTAAAATGGTTGGGTATATAGTATTATCCCTAAAAAATCGCTATACTGCGCCACATATGGGGCGCAGCACACCTTTCGAAACTGAGAAAAAGGAAAAACAGCAAGCGTAAAGCCACTAAATCAGATGTCTGCACCTGCTAGAGTTTTTGTGTTGAGTACGCCTTGAACAGGTCTGATAGTTTCTACAACCGTTTTAGCAATTGATGCTAAATCATTAGCAACTAATTTTATGATTAAGTCATAATCGCCAAACAGCACGGTTATATCATCAACATGTTTCATCCCTTTGATTTTGTTATAAGCTTCAATTTCCATTCCTGGAGTCACATTCACAAGTACATATCCCACAGCCATGCTATCGTTACCTCCAGCACTAGGAAGATAATGAAGTATTCCAAAGTATTCATCGCCTAATGGATAATTAACAAAATACATGTGAAAATCAAATAATCTTGCGAACTTGATAAGTAAGACAGCCCTCCATGCTTGTACGATGCCGGAATTATATATGGCCCGTACTTGTAAATGGGGTGTGTTACGAGTAGTTGGTGGGGATGTTTGGAACCAAACAGGTGATGTGCTGATTACTCCTGCCAATAACCGTCTTTCAGGTAGAGAGGGCTTGGATGCTCAAGTTCATGCTAAGGCAGGGGAAGAACTGACACAGGTTACTAGGAATATCTGTCTAGAAAAGCGAAAAATTAACGCTCCACCTTGTGCAGTAACTAAAAACGTAGTAACAGAGCCATATGACTTGGGAAATAATTTCAAGCACATAATCCACGTAGTAGGACCGGATTGTCGTCGTCCCAGTCAAGATGAGTCTAGAAGGCAACTACTTCCTGAAACCTATCACAACTTATTTGACAGAATCAAAGAAATGAGTGATGTGAAAAAAATAGTTGCCCCACCCATCTCAATGGGAATATTTGGTTATCCACACCGTGAAGGTGCAAGGATCACACTAGAAGTATTGCTCAAACATCTTAATGGTGAAGAAGACCCTGGTTTCAATGAATATATTATGGTCATTAAGGAGCGAAATTTCATTAGTAATATGAGAACAGTTTACCGTGAATCAGAAGATCAGCTGCCTGGTATTGATACAACTAATGAGTAGGTGTTTGCGTGGTAGACCTAGCAAAACTGGTCTCCAGTTCATTTCCTTCAGATAGGAAACAATTTGACAGTGTGATAATTATCTCAAATAGTGTCAAAAAAATAAAACAAATATACAATGTAATTCCCAAAGACACAGAAATTACCATTCTTAGTAGTAAATCTAGAGTAGTAGAGTCCTTTGAAGAATCAGAAATATCTGTCCAGCTAATGGACGAATCACTTTCTGCAATGGGCCTACAAATTTTGACTCAGTTACATGATATGATTTTGCAAGCCATAGGCGAAGGTAGAATTTCACATGGGGAAAGAATTTTGGTGGTTCTTGGTGATCCAATCGATGGATTGTTTTCTATCGATACAACAATGCTTAGCGCCAATAGGTTCGCTAATTTAGCTAACGAAACTGGAATTGAATTAGAGGTTCTAACCAAAGCAATGCAACTTGCACGCCATATTGGTTCTAGAGGTAGGGAGGGACATGCTGTTGGGGCATTATTTGCAATTGGCTCACTACCCAAACTGAGGAAATTTTCAACACCCTTAGTACTCAACCCATTCAAAGGCCATGATGCGGAAAGAAAGAGTATACTACTTGATCAAAATCATGAAACTATGGCCGAATTTGCTTGGTTAGATGGAGCCATATTTTTCAATAAAGATGGTGTTGCTAGCGATGCAGGGAGATATATCCAAGTTCCGGCGGGCACTCAACCAAAATATGGTGAAGGAGGGCGTCATCTAGCAGCTAGAGCAATTTCTCAATTAGCGGAATGTGCGGCAATATGTGTTTCTTCATCAGGGACAATTTCTCTCTACGTCAACGGCAAAGAAAGATACAAAGTTCGCTTGAGTTGATTATTCGGCTTCCAGAATGTTACTCTCAAATGGATTAAGACCTACTTCAGCCGAAGTTATTCGATGGGATATTAATTCTAAATCTTCAATTGCATTGTCTAGAGAAGCAGCCTGTAGGTTTCTGTCAACAATTTGTTTTGTCCTTCTAACAGATGCTAATCTTTGGTTACGATCTTTAGGCCTTAGTTGCTCTCCTCGTAAGCCCATTAACCAATCTTCTAGTACAGTTTTACCCCACTCAGGTGCCCGTAATTTAGCTGCGAGGATGATATCTGAATTTCGATGTCTAAATCTAACTCTACCATCATTTATTCTAGTTGCTTGAATAGAACCCGGGTTCCAAATATCCAACGGAATGTGCAAATGGTGCTTTATGTCGATACGATCAGTAGTCTTGTCCGCAGCATTTTCTTTAAAGACAAAATCTGCAATCAAAACACTACGAGTTAACTTGATGAAAACTTGGATAGTAGTTTCATCTTCAAACCATTCTAGTATTTCTTCAGGAGACTGTCTCCAGGTCTGCGTACACCAAGCGGCTATGTCATCGCTTACCGGTTCCATGACAAACCGTCCAATCGGTCATTCTTCAAGTTTGTTCATGTTTTGTCAATGTTCAAATTAAGTGACTTGTAGGGAGGGCCATGGCTGCTGACTGGGGGACGGTTAATTTCGACTGGTCGGCAATAATGATTTTGATTTTAGTCTGGTACGTTTTATTACGAATTTGGGAAAATAACGGTACGCTTGACAGGTGGAATGCTACTAGGGTTTTTGGTGTAATATTGATGGTTAGAAGCAAAAGAGGTCTAAAATTACTCGATAAAACTGCAAGTCCTCGGGGCTTTTGGCGATTTTACGGTGAAATATCACTGTGGGTTTGCGTATTTTCTATGTTGATGGTTGGCATATTGATGGTAGTCGCTTTCCTCACAGCACTACTAAGTCCGCCCCAAACAGATCCGCCGTCTGCTAGCGAACTTGTTGCATTACCCGGAATAAACCCTGTAATTCCATTAGGCTGGGGTGCAATGGCGTTTATTGTAGCACTTGTGATTCACGAATATGGTCACGGACTGCAAGCAAGAGCTCATGGAATGAGAATTCGCTCATTTGGACTATTGCAATTAGGTCCCTTGCCACTTGGTGCTTTTGCTGAACCACAATACGAAGAGTTGACCAATGCGCCAAGTAGGGAAAGAATGCGAATGTTTGCCGCAGGTCCAGCGACTAATATCTTTGCAGCAATTATTTGTTTGATGTTTTTGGGTGGATTAGCAAGTCAATTCGTTGCTTCGGATGATGGAGTTCACGTGAGAGGTATAGTGCAAGATGAGGGAGCATACCAGGCAGGTCTTCAACCATGGGATACAATACAGTCGATAGACGGTCAAGAAATCTCTAACGTTGATGGTTTCTATGATGCTATGGAAGGCTACAGTGCTAATGACACAATTGCCCTTACCGTTAAACACAGCGATGGACAAGT
>JAQXFJ010000266.1 GCA_029250385.1 Candidatus Poseidoniaceae archaeon
GCGGCGAAAACCTCAGAGGAGACCACCAATGCTGCATCTTCACGGCCTCTTCCTACTGGGTTTTGTTCAACAAATAAAAACTGGATAACATCAGACTGGTCTTTTAGGACACCCAGTGAATTAACTTCGTCAGAATGACGGATTTCTATTGAGTCATGTAACTGGTCAAAAAATTTCAACGTTCTTCGGTCCAATTGAGCGAGAACTTTGATGATTACTCCTCGCTCTGCGGCTGAGTTTACCTCTTCTATGGATGGGGATCTGCACATGTGAAGTATCCCGTATCTACCTAGAAAGAGAACTAGTTGCCCGTCTGCTTCGTTGGATAACTCACCAATTTTCTTTTGCACATGGTCTCGGCCCTTCAATACGGCGAATTTAGCGTTGGAATCACCCTGTTGGGAATCGTTTTCTAGCGCATCGTCTGTAGCACCTGACATAATATTTTCAAATGCTTTGGTAGTTCTGTCAATTCTTGATTTTTGATCCTTTATCAGTTTCTTGAATAACACAGGTAGCGATGAACATGAAAACTTCATCGGCCTGTCTGCGGTGACGTTTACCAAACCGATTTGGGTTAACCTTGACAGTGAATTATATGCATCAAGCCTATTTGTACCAAGTTTTTTTGCTAAATCACTAGCTTTCAATTCTTTGGAAGATGATAATAACACCAGTGACCTTGCTTCTCTATCTGTCAGGCCAGCTTCCTCGAATAATTCTACCCAGTCCATTCACTCACCATCCGAAGATAACGTACTTAGTGTATTCAAAATCTTGGCAACATGTCTACGGGGCCTAAATAGCCAGTCATAGCAGTAGTGTATCTCTCGATCAGGACCGACCAGAAATGAGGATTTCCCTGGGAACTTACCCAAAAACAGCGGGACACCATAGGCTTCCGAAACTTCTCTTTCCGGATCGCTGAGCAGAGGAAAGGGCAAGTCTAGTTCCTCTTTGAATCGTCGGTGATCTTCGACTGAATCTTCGCTTATTCCAATGATTTCTACCGGCGGTGTCAGTGATTGGAACAATTCGTATTGTTCTTTGAAGTTTAGGCATCCCCGCTTACATGTTGGTGAGCCATCTTTGGCGTAAAAAAACAAAACTTTCCACTTACCGTCATAATCGGATAGCGATATACTTTGGTCGGTACTTGATTGTAATGTGAAATTTGGTGCCGTCTGGCCAATTAGTTGCTTTGACATCTTACTACCTCGATTTGCAGGTAGCAAGCCTATTCATTAAAAACGAATGGGAGAATGTGTCCCATTCGTTTTGCCTTGGTTGACAAGTAGCCTTCGTTGAAAGAACCAAGTCCTTCAATATGAGAAATTCTTGTTTCGATGGTAATACCATTGTCGGCCATGCCCTTGATTTTCAATGGGTTGTTTGTCATCAATCTGACTTTGGTTACACCTACGCTCTTTAGCATCTCAGCGCAAAAAGCATAATCTCTGGCGTCAGCAGGATGATTAAGCATTGTGTTTGCATCTAACGTGTCGTATCCTAAGTCCTGCAGGGAATAAGCCTTAATTTTTTCATTCAACCCTATCCCTCTGCCTTCCTGGCGTAGATATACGATTGCACCGCAGCCTTCTTCTTGCACCTTCTTCATCGAGGCTTTGAGTTGGGGGCCACAGTCGCACTTCAGAGAAGTGAAGGCATCCCCTGTCAAACATTCTGAATGTATTCTAATCAGTGGGGTTGTTGTTCGGTCGTCTAGCCCTACTGAGAGTAGGGTGTGTTCTGATCCATTCTCATCAACCATTACACGAATTCTAAAGTTTCCGTATTCAGTCGGCAAAAATGCGTCAGCTTCAATTTGCATTGGGTCAATGGTTCCGCTTTCCATGAGGGGTGGTCTCCACTTCTTGGTTATAATGTAATGTTTATTTTCCCGTATGAATGTAAACATCGCTTTATAGCGTGAGAGTATAAATCTAGGTTGTGTCTCGAGTGCAGTGTGATTTAGGTGTCGCTGCAGTAATTGTCAAAGACAACTCGGTTTTGCTGGTCAAGGAAGCAACCGGAAGATACATGGGACACTGGGGCCTTCCAAAGGGCCACGTTGACAACGGCGAACTTCCACGTGATGCTGCTCTTAGGGAACTGCGGGAAGAATGTGACGTCAATGGAAAGGTTACAGGCATTTATGCCATCCGTGAAAATCTTACAGAAATCGGTCCTGCAGTGTTTATCGCATATAGTGTCGAACTAGATCCAGGTCAAGTCCCGGTCGCTTCAAGCGAAATCGCTGAAACAGGGTTTGTCAACGTCGCAAAATTCGAGGAGTTAAAGTGGGTAAGCGCGGCAATGAGGTCTATAGCAACAAATGCGCTAATTCAAACTCCGTTTGCGACTCTAGATTATTCTGACCAAAGAGGGTA
>JAQXFJ010000270.1 GCA_029250385.1 Candidatus Poseidoniaceae archaeon
GTCCAGCACCGAGTAATCCTAGAGCAGTTTTACGGGCTTGCCTAGGATAGCGGTGTTTTGCTGCAACAATTGCTAAATTATGAAATCCAGTTTCCAGCGGTAGATGGACACTTTTTACATCACGATGTTGGAACTGTAGTACCGGTGAAAATTGTCGCCCAATCGCCTCTCCAAGGTATCCGTCTTCCATTGGTGGTAGTCCAACTATTGTTGCAGGTAGTACCGCATCTTTTCTGGTTGTGATTGCTGTTACGTGCATGACCGGATATTGGCCAGTTAGTGAATAGAACCCAAAGTGGTCGCCAAAAGGACCTTCTAAGCGAGTTTCACCTGGGATACAGTATCCTTCAATCACAATATCTGCTTCTGCAGGAACCATCAAGTCTTGTGTTTGAGCTTTGGTAATTCTAAGCGAGCGACTTCCTAAAATCCCGGCAAACTGATACTCTGATAAATTGTCAGGCAAAGGGGCAATGGCTGAAAATATCAGTTCAGGAGGGCCACCTATGCATATCGCAACTGGCATTTTTTGATTTTCACCAGTTGCAGCAGCATGGTCAGCACCATGTTTGTGTATTTGCCAGTGCAAGCCAATTTCCTTCGGGCTGAAAACTTGGGCTCTATACATACCCAAATTGTGTTCGCCAGAGTTAGGATCTTTGGTAACTACCAACGGTAAGGTGACGAAGTGGCCGCCATCCATTGGCCAAGTCTTTGGAATCGGCAATTTGGTCAAATCTGTATCCAAACGAACCCGCTGACAGTTTCCTCGCCATTTTTTTCTTGGCGGCATTGCCAGTGCATCTCGTACTAATGGTAGCGCCTTCCAAGGAGCTCTCATGTAAGCGCCAATGTCTGGTTTCATCATTGCAACCATTCGGTCGCCGACTTCAGTTTCGTGTGACGCTCCAAGCGCCCTCAGTGTCCTGTCATTACTGCCAAATATGTTCATGACTAGTGGTATTTTTGAAATTGTACCGTCCGCAAGTCTTGGTTTCTCAAATAATACTGCAGGCCCATCATTTTTCACTAGTAGGTCAGCAATGGCTCCAGCCTCGTAAACTACGTCTACAGGTCGAGAAATTCTGAGCATCTCACCTCGGGACTCGAGGTGGTCCATCCAGCGTTTGAGGGTCTTCCAAGCCACACACCTCCGAGTAGGATTATACCTTTGAACCTGCGTAGTAGTCCTAAGCATTTCAACCGCTTCATTGATGGACTGTTTGTGTCTAGAAGGACCATGGCAGTAGGGGTCGACATGGTCGATGTTTTAGTCATCGGCGCAGGTCCTGGCGGCGGTTCAGCAGCAATACACAGCGCAAGGGCAGGATTGAAGACGATAGTTGTTGAAGCGGATGCAGCAGTTGGCGTTCCAGTGCATTGCGGAGAATGTCTGTCAGAAATGGCGGTAGAAAATTTAGATTTAGAGATACCCGATCACGTCAAGGCACTTGATGTCAAAGGTATCCGTGTTATCTTCCCAGACGGAACCGAGAAATTATTGACGGAACCAGGCTATGTGCTGGAAAAGCATTTGTTCGAACAGTGGTTGATGGATGAAGCCAGTAAGGTGGGCTCAACATTACACTTGGGCCACAGGGTCACAAGTATGGAGAGAGTCTACAATAGCGAAAATCAATTTACCAATTGGAAAATCGACGGAAGAGGTGAACATTTTCCTATTCATTGCAAGGTAGTAATAGATGCTTCTGGAGTTGCTGGAGCGTCATCAAAATTGCTTGACATGGGTACCAAAGTGGAAGTTATAGCAGGGTTTCAGTATGAAATGACCGAAGTTGAAAACGATGGTTATCTAGACTTTTATTTGTGGCCACAATATTCTCCTCACGGTTATGTTTGGATGATTCCTAAAAAAGGTGAAAGAGCGAATGTTGGGCTAGTAACAACCGATAAAAGAGGGGCTATCAAATATTTAGATCAATTCATTAACGACACTTACCTTGACGGTAAACCGATTGTTAATCCACAATGGAGGGACAAGGCAATCAAAGTTAGGCCATTTGGTGGTACCATTCCAATTTCTGGTCCCCGTGAAGTCACTGTGGAGGATGGAGTGATTTTAGTTGGTGATGCAGCAGGCTTCACATCTCCATTATTTGAGGGAGGTTCCCATCTTGCATTGTGGTCTGGTAGAGAAGCGGCAAGTGTTGTGGCCAAAGCAATTGGCAAAGGTGATTTATCAAAGCAAGCCTTGATGCCTTACGAGGCCGCTTGGAAAAAGAGATTCCCACCTTATCACAAGATCTTGAAAGGCAAGACTGCGTTGTATGAATTAACCGATGAAGAGATGTCAGTTATGGCGCAATGTTTGCCCGATGAATTATCTAACATGTCACCATTACAAAAATTAGGTATTGGAATGAAGATTTTGGTTAGAAAGCCAGTGTTGCTGACTAAACGAGTCATATCTGTTCTGCTCTCTTTCGGTTACAGTCGAGCAAAGCACTTTGGCTGGTAGAACAACCATCATAGACATATTATTACAAGAGTTAACTCCTTCAAGAACGGGAGTTAGCCTAGATTATGTGGGGGGCAACACTGTGGGTCGCAGCTATTGCGACACTCATTCTGTTAGTTCGTCCAAATTTACCTGAAAAGTCACGTCCTTTGGGGATAATTACCCATTTACTGATGGTTTTACCATTTTTTGCCTTGGCTAGCAGATTTTTAGTCAATGACACAGATATTCAATACGTTGCTGCGTTTGGTGGTGAGTCCTTACCTTACAAATACCGCTTTGCCGCGACCTGGGCCGCTCGAGAAGGTCCGATACTGATGTGGGTAGTTTGGCTTACTTTACTTGCTTGGATTTGGCGGAAACCAATGGTGGGAAAAATCGCAGAATCTCCGCAGTCTCGCGATTTCAGACTAAGAGTCGTGTTTGGATTTTCGCTTACACTACTACTAATTGCGATAGTTTTAGATCCGTTCAAGGAGACTCCACAGTTCTTCTTTGGAGCTGGATTAAACGAATTACTGCAAACTGATTTGATGATTATCCATCCGCCGATAATTTTCCTCGGCTATTCGTTCTGCATTCACATAGCAGCAGTTTCCTTATCTGGAATTTTTACTGGTCATACAGGTGGAGTTTCTGACCGCATAATTAGTTTAACCAGGCCAGGATTACTGATTACAACCGTTGGTATTGGGCTTGGCGGTTTATGGGCATATCTTATTCTAGATTGGGGCGGCTATTGGGCTTGGGATCCTGTTGAAACTGGCTCTTTTTTACCATGGCTAGCTCTGGTAGCGATATCTCATTTGCGGACTCGTCCTGGTAAGGTGTCTGATAGTGGCTGGATAGGTGCTGGATTAGTTGCTGGTGCGCTGGCTCTATTTGCCACCTTAGTCACTCGGGCCGGAGGTGTTTGGGCATCATCAGTTCATACCTTTGTTATCTCTGAAAGTGGAACGCCACCTGAGGATGCTTTTTCTCGGATGATGTTATTGAAAAACGATGCAGTAGCAGGGGTTGAGATAATGTCTTATCTTATGTTCATTCTAATTCTTGCCGGAAGTTGGCTGCTACTTATCCGGAAAGGGTTGCATCAAAATGATTCTGTTAATTCTAGCCAATTGCTATTATTGCCAGTAATTGGGGCGGCGTTGGCTATTCCCTTTGGGGCAGATTTGTACCATTGGCTGCCAGATATAACGATCCTGGGATTATTGGTTGGCTTTATTGGATTTGATAAATATTCTAACCGTGAACTAAATTTTGAACCAAAGGGCTGGACTTATTTCCGTTCCAAGTATGCTTCTTCGGTGGTAATTATGCCAATATTAGTATTTTTATTAATTCCTCAAACCTTCTTTGTTTTGCTATTCATTGTCCTTTTTACGCCCCTTTACTATTCTCAGAAAGCCATCAATGAATGGATATGGGCTAGTATGGGGATAATGCTCTCTCTAGCAGGTGCATGGTCTGGAATGATTGATGTCTTGCAGGCAGGGATAGTGATTATCATCTTCTTAACGCCGTTTTTAGTTGAAGAAGACGTTGCTGAAAGCCAAAAGTTCTCGAAACGTCAATTAAAGAAAATAGCGCTTTGGTGTTCTGTTATGCTGGTCAGTCTATACCTTATTTTGACGTTAACCATTTTACTCGAGAGTGTCGATACAATAAATTTTGATGCACATGAGCTATACGGCGCACCATTTATTTTAGGCTTCGCAGCAGCAATGTTAGTCTACACACGGCGCCGCTATAGCGCTAAATCAACGCTCGTCGTATTGTGTGTGACTTCCTTGTTTTCGTTAATGATGGCTATTTTCTTCTCGGATATTTTAGGTCAAGATTCAAGCACTGCTATTTCCGAATATCTCGATAGGGGCTTTATTGCGTGGATTTCCTTACCCATGTTGTTAGTGCTGGTTGCCCCCCTTGGCTTTGAAGTCTACAGCCAATTTACCAAATCAGGTAAAACTCCATTCTGGCAGCGGATACCAGTGGGTGCCCATCTTGTTCACTTAGGACTAGTTTTGTTGTTAATCGGTCACATAACCACAACTGTGTTGGTTGATAGAGGAGACGCAAGTCACCGAATTACCCTGGTCAAAGATGAACTGGTTATGCACGACGGGTATGGTTTTGAATTCACCGACCTAGTTGCCACTGAAGACAATTTAGAGGTCGGGGATGGATTTGTCGGCGTCAGAATAACTGTCTATGAAATGGACGGGATGGAAAAACAAGAAATTGGCGTAGTCGAGCCTGGCATGCTTAGGTTTGATAAAACCGGTACTGCAAGGTCTGAAGTGGATGTGTTAACTCGTTGGTCAGGGGATATGGTGTTTATCTTTGATGGGACCCAAGCTCAAGGTTTAATGCAACAGACTTCGAGTGATGGCCTTGATTCAGTTAATTTAGTTAGAGTCACAATATATGACCTGCCCGGTTCTCACTTAGTTTGGATTGGTTGGTCAATAATGATGCTCGGGATGCTCGGTGTAACTTATAGCGGGTTTGTCAAAAACCAGTCCCAACGCAGCACTGCTCCAATATTGGCTGAGCAAGAATGACCTTTCAATTAACCGAGATATTATCAAGGGGAGGTCAGTCGGGCGAATATCCCTAACGGAGGAAAAACCATGGAAGATGGAGCAATAATTCATGTCGATTACGACTTATTCAGCGGAGAAACTGGTGACTTGATTGAAACAACAAGCGAGGCGATTGCCAAAGAGCATGAGATGCACCAAGAAGGTCGTAACTACACTCCAATGGTCTGTGTAGTTGGTACTGGTAACCTAATTCCTGGTTTCGAGGCAGCCTTACTCGAGGCTAAAGTCGGCAAAGAAGTAGACATTGAAATTGCACCTGAGGAAGCATACGGTGAGAAAGATGGAACTCTTGTTGAAACAATTAGCATCGATAAACTCCGTAGAGCTGTTCAAGATCCAAACTCATTGTATCTTGGTGCCCCAGTTACCCTCAACGGTCGACAAGGATATCTATCATACTTAGCAGCTGGCCGTGCAAGAATCGATTACAACCACCCAATGGCCGGAAAGACTCTGAGATATGTCTTTACAGTCGTCAAGGAAGTCAAAGGTAAGGAAGATAAGGTTCTTGGTCTACTCGAATCTAATACTGGCCATTCTGGTTTTGAAGTATCATTCAAAGGCGAAGACCTGTCGATTATTCTACCACAAGCAATGCTGTTTGATACCAATGCAGCAATGCTAAAATTCCGCTTAGTTACTCTAATTAGAGACGCTGTTGAATGCGGTAAGGTTTCATTTGTTGAAGTTCACGAACCAAGAGTAATCCCAGGCGCTGATGACGATGAATCTGTTGAAGTAGAAGACCTTTCCAAATTATCAGTCGCAGAATTGAAAGAGCGATTGAAGGCAAGCGGTCTACCGGTTGGTGGAAAGAAAGCCGATTTAGTTGCAAGACTGTCTGATAATGAAGAAGAGTGACAACACTTCGAAGCATTAATCTAATATTCTACTCATTACAGGCCCAAGTGGTAATTGACATGATTTCTGCCCAAGAAATTGAAGCACAGTTCGCTGATACAGAAAAATCACTCGATTCAAAATTATATTCTCCTTTGGAAAAGGCGGCAATATGGACTGCAATAGCGGCTTTTACTATCGTTTCGTTTGGACTAATTTTCGTTAATGATGTGTTTTGGACAGATGGACTAAAGCCAATTGTTTGGGATCCAATCGTCAAAGACGCTGGCGCTGCTGGCGATGCTGGCTACTCAACCGAAAATACTGCTTTATACGCTCTTACAGTATTGATGAGCGTCGTTATTCTACAAGCCGTGTTTCGTAAGATGGACCTACCGGCGGATGATCGCATGATGTTCGCACTCATTTCATGGGTAATACTTGCACCAGTACTACGAGTATTGGAAGATTCGGATTTCTTCAACTCTGAACTTGATTGGCTGTTAATCTCTCCAATAATTCATATTCATCTAGCCATTTGGTTGGTCGGTATTGCATTTGTATCTCACAAATTGGCAGGTAAATGGGACGGTTCACTTAATGACTCAGATATCGAAAAGAGTCGAACTGTGTTGTTCGTCACCCTTGGAATGCTATTGTTCCTCCATTGGGGCCTGCTATATCAGCCGAGTTATACTACCCACCCTGATATGGGTATTTTCTTTATTGCTACAGGTTTTATTGCTGCATTGGGAGTTCTATTCATGGTATTGGTCTGGACTGCAAATTGGCCATCGTTGACACGTGGATTAATCGCCTTCGGCAGTGCCACCTCGATTTTAGGCCTTTTCCATTGGTTTCAATTTATTGCAACACCTTGGCAACAAGAGAGTGGCCGTATTGTTGAATCACAACCATTGTGGCCAGCCTTGATAGTTTTGGGCATACCTGCAGTTGTCTGTTATTACATGTACAAATATGGTAAAGATGATGCAAGACACATCAAACTTGCCGGATATCAGCCAGGTGTACTGCCTGAAGGCGTGACTTTGACTGCTTGGGAGGATGCCGAAAAGCAGGTGTCACAGCACCCAATAGAACAACTGTCTCGCAAAGCATTACTTGCCAATCCAATGGTTCTAGCAATGGTATTTGGTCAATTATGTGATGGCTTTGCCACCATGGTTGGAATAGATTTCTTTGGCTATGGAGAAAAGCACCCAGTAAGTGATGCAGTCATCCAAATCGGTGTTGGGATTTCAGAATCTTTTGGCATTGACCCGATGATGGAATCCACTAATGCTCCTGGAGCATGGTTATTTGCTATAGTTAAAGCGTGTTTAGTTGCTGCTATTGCATGGTTATTTGTCGAGATGCGAGTAGAGCGTAGACAAGTCCACATGCGTATGTTAATTGTACTGGCTGTCTTGATAGTAGGATTAGCACCAGGTCTAAGGGACATTGGTCGATTGACCTTGGATGTTTGATTTTAAGCATTTACTTGTATCGTTAAATGTTGAGTCCTCTTG
>JAQXFJ010000301.1 GCA_029250385.1 Candidatus Poseidoniaceae archaeon
CGTATTCATTACACTCACTCTGGTGAAGATAACAGTGATTTGACAGTAGAGATTTCATATTCAAGTGATGGTCAAACCTTTTCAGATTATTACTCAGTTCAATCAAATGATTTAATTGATGAAAGTTATGTTATAATCAAAGTATCAACATCGAGTAGTTGTTTAGAGTCAATCACTCTGGATTACAACGATCCAACAATTACCATGAATGGTAAGATTTTCGGCTCTATTGAAGGACTTGCAACGGAGTATTCGCGTTGGAAGGTTTTTATCAATAATCAAGAAGCTACTTTTCAATCAATTGATCAATTGGGTAATTTCACCATAAATCTATCAATCGGCCAATATTTGATTTCAGGAATAAGTGACTTGACGGTAAAGGTCCAAGCGTGGTTTAACTGGGATTCTGATGGTCAGTCTAGCACTACTTTGTTAGAGATTTCTTCTATGTCTGTTTCGGGAGGTTTTGAAGTTCAATGGGATGAAGACCCTGTTTGTCAAAACACTGGCCCACAATATTTTGTTGAGGATGGGCCAGGATTATTGATTCCTTTCTTGAATGCTTGTCAAGATGATAGAACCTCAAATGAAAACCTATCTGTAACTTTCTCGATTGCCGATGAGTCATTAGTATCCGCTAGTTTGATTCAAGAAGATATTAAACTGGTATTATTGCCCGAAGCATTTGGTGTTACTACGGTTACAGTAACTGTTTCTGACGAATCCTCAAACACTTGGATAGAGACTTTCTTGGTATATGTTCAAGAGATTGATGATTTACCTATTCTCAATGAATTCCCGTCTATTATCCCGGTTGAATCAGGAATATCAACAACTATTCAATTTTCATATTTTGATATTGATTCAACTGGTTTGATAGTCACTACTGACAAATCGTGGGCAACTGTCGACATGAGCACTTCAACAATAACTGTCAATCCACCATCATTGTCCTCTTCAATGCCAATAATTGTTACCTTGTGTGATGACTCATCATGTGTCAATAGGACAATGCTGTTAGAAGTACTCACATTAGCTGAATTATCAATTCAGGAAATAGTGATTAGTTCTGAAAATGTTCGCGAAGGAGATTTAGTTGCAGTAAGAGTTTATATTAAAAATTCAGGGCAAGAAGAGGCATCAAGTATTTCTGTAAGATGTCAGAGTGGTAATAACTTGATTGCAATAAAATCAATTTCTATCTTAAAGCCTGGTGAATTGGGTATAGTTACCTGTGATTGGTTAGTATCTGAGAGTGGACTAAATACGATCTCTGTAGAGGTAGATAGAGCCAACGAAGTAGCTGAGGGTGATGAGAATAATAATTTCCAGTCAGTTAGTGTAGAGGTTCTTGATTCGAAAAGTGATACTACCTCATCAAGTGATTCTATTCAAGGATCTACTGTGTGGATTGCAACATTTATCGGACTGGCTATTATTATTGGTCTTTTTACAGTGCTTACACCAGGGAAAATCAAAAAGTTAGACTGAGTTTTATTCGGATATTGTATGTCGGATAATGCGAAAATCTGCCTATAATTTGATAACCAGTTCGTAAAAGGCGGTTTTACTTTGAGACTGTGGGGGTCGTTCAACTTAGGTTGACAGAGTAGTATGTGGGAACATGTCAGAATTAAAAATAAGAATTGAAACTGAAGAGTATATTTACGAAGAATACGTAGAAGCTTGATTACTCTTGCTTGGGCCATTGGGGCGGGTAACGCTCATGTTCCATCAAGATCATTGCCGGCTTGCCGATTTCTCCTGACTCCATTTTGGTTAATTCATCAGCCGAATGGTTCATTTTTACGATTCCGACAACTTCATTTTTGGATGTAAAAACTGCCACTTCTTGCCCTTTAGATAATTTCGAATCAATTGATAGTAAACCGGGTCGAAGTAAAGGAGCACCATGGCATAGTGCGCTTGCAGCACTATCTTTGACTACAATGTATGGCATATCCATCAACAATTTTTCAGTTGGATGAATGATTTTGGATAATGCTGCTGAGTTGTCGCATTCTTTCCATAGCCATATTGCGTCAGCAACTTCTTGCAGTGTCACACAGTTTGCTAAGGTAAAACGTCCAGAATTTTCTCGACGTAATTCCTTCAAATCTACTTTATAGCCCAGCATAAGGCCCATGTCCCTGGCAATTGTTCTGATGTAAGTGCCTGCTTCACAGTGAATCTTTACAATCGCTTGATTACCTTTTAGTTCAATCAGTTCAAAGGAATATATCTTACGTGTTCGAACCTGGACTTTTACTGCAGATATTTCAGGAGGTACATTGTAAATTCTGCCAGTTAATTTCTCTATGACTTCATTTAATTTCTCTAAATCTGGTTCTTCAGCAAACTTTAGCACATTGATGTAGGTTTTATCAGACTTCAAAATACCCTTGGTTAATTTCATTGCTTTTCCGGTCATCAACGGTAAGACACCTGTGGCAAATGGATCTAAGGTTCCGCCGTGGCCTAATCTTTCCAAACCTAACATGTCTCTGACCCAAGCTGCTACTTGATGTGAGGTAGGGCCTGCTGCTTTGTCAAGCAAAATGAAACCTGAGGCTAATCTCTGTTCTACAGAACTGTTTTGCGGATTAAAACCATGGGCAGAATCTATTTTGCTGGTTTTGTCAATTATGATTCTTGTCATTTCAGTTTCCCTCCAGAATTTTTATTGCTTGGGATAGGACATCCTCTGCACTAATGTTCGAGGCTTCCACGATATGGGTATAAGCCAATGGGTCATCTGGTGTAAGACCATACATGTTTTGATATCTTTGATTATCTATGGACAATCGCTTAGCATTTGCTTCTAGAACTGTTTCGATAGTACCACCTTCACGAGATATGACTCGATTGGCTCTTTCATGCTCATTTACTTCTACCCATATTCTTATTGATGCTACATCTAATTTGTAAGCCCACCACCCAGCTAAACGAGACTCGATAATTTCGACCTCATCACCTAAGATAGTTTGTCGAAGAATTTCATCTAGTTCTTCGTCAACCGACTCATCACTAATGCACAACTCACCAAACTCAGGCAGTGTTAGACCTCGTTTTTGGGCCTCGTTGCGAAATATCTGACCACCATTAATTGATTGCCAATTAAAATGGCTAACCAGTCCACTAACTAGTGTTGATGTGCCACTACCTGGATATCCAGAAATTGTGACCTTAGGCATATTTACACCCATTGGTGTCGACAAACATCACACTTTTTCTTGCGTGGTCCTGCTTTGCTAATCATATCAACACCGCATTTTGGACAGGTTAATCCCTCAACACCAGAATAGGCTTCAGTTTTACTAGATTTATTGCTTGCAGCGATCTTAGGTGTGTCATTAGAACTCTTTTTCTTTGTCTGAGATTTGCTTTTTTGTCTTCTACGTTTAGCGTTCTTGTCAACATTTTTATCTTGACTAGCCACTAGATGTAGCAACGGTTCTTTCAACTTGTCTCCTGATGAAACCACAGGGTGTGTTCGATATCGTATTAGCTTAATGTGGCGATCTACAACTCTCCCAAAGGGTGCGCTCATGCAAATGTAAGCACAAATCCAAGCAGGGAAAAAGAGGAATTTATCTGTTAGTAAATTCCATTCTGACGCCCAAGGTAGTGATACATAGTCAACTCTAAAAGATTCTACTGTGGTAGTTAACCAAGAAAATACTGCAATAATTATTACCATAGTAAACATCATTGGTTTCATAGCACCCATTTGCACTTTCAGTTGTTCTGGCATCATTTGTTGCTGCAATACGGTTGCTTTTTCTTGAAGTATTGGGTCTCTTGAAATTCTTGCATCATTCATCATTCGTCGAACTTGTCCTTGTCGATGTCCGATGTGAGCTTGTTCAATTGGGTCAAGGAAGAAACTTCGCAATACAGTATTCATCAACATTGACATAGTACCCAAAATAAGTACTGTGATGATGAAAAATGACTCTTCAGGAAGAATTGGTGATAAAAGTGGGTCAGCAAAACCTCCCATTGTTGTTCTTATCCCTGGATTCATTATCAGTAATGTCATTAGAACCATGACCATTAGCATCATCATCATTGAACCACCCGGCGGCTGGGGTGGAGGTGGATTGTTGCCGTTTGCCATGATACCCTGAAATGAATGAAGGGCATGAAGGTTGGCATTGTTTGAGGGTAATTGAGGTCAATCAAATATCAGTGATATTCAAACGATAAAGGGTATTAGGGCCTTTTATGCGCCGCAAAGAACCGTTAGAAGTAGGGTCTAATTGGAAACATCCTTTGCCTATGCCAATGCCATACCAACCGGTATGTGTGACTGAACTAGAGGCAATGGAACAAGTAGCATTACTCGCAATTCAGCCTAGAATATTTATGTGGACAGATTCAGAGCGTCATTGTATCAATAGTTGGGAATTTTTAGCCAGTGTAAGACAGGGCGTACCTCCTCAAGGCATTGAAGCAGAACTTAATGCTTGGATGGAACAATATCCAACAGCATGGCTTGCAGTAGATTTACGAGATGGTGTAATGATACCTTCAACTTCTAAACCTATAGAGGAGTTTCTCGCAGATTTACCCAGACCCGTAATGGTTATTGTATCTAGAGATTCACAAAGTGAAATTTGGCCTAATTGGGTTTTACCACAATAATCAAGATTCAAAGGTCCATCCGCAGGATGCACAAGTTATGGCATCAGCAGGAGTATTTGCTGAACATACTGGGCAAACTTTTTCCTGTGATTCACCAGTTTCTTGCTCCGCATTTTCTACTTCTTCTTCACCATCTTCTTCTGATGAATCTGTAGTCCATGCTTTTGCAGCGTCTTCAAGTTCTGCCTTCTTTAAGTATCCATTATCATCATGGTCAAAGTTAATTGCATGTGCGACAAAGGCATCACGATCTTCAACACTAATCTCGTGAGATTCCATTACTCTAAGCAAAACGTCTTCTCGCCATGTGACTGTTGGTGCAGCATCTGCTATTTCCTCTTCGCTTGTAACTTCAGAAGATTCAACCTCTTCAGTGACCTCTTCAGCGATTTCCTCAGGAGCGGCTTCAGGAAGTTCATCAGATTCTATTTCATCGCCAAAGTGTACGCCATGGAATTTGTTTAAGATATCGCCATCAACTTCTCCGCTTCCCTTGATTTCAAAGCAAACTTCAATCCGTTCACCTTTACCAACCATTGGGACCATCCAACTTGCTTGAACCCCAAGGTCATTATCTTCAGTTGTCATTTCACAATCATCACGCTTACCAGATGCCCCTTTTATGTACCAATCTTTAATCTCAAAGTTAGTAGGTATGACATCGTTGATGTATATGTCTTGTAGAGCAGTATCACCATTGTTTTCGAACAAAATCAATACCTCATAGCGACCTTTGCCACCTAGAGGTATTGCTTGCTTACCAGCTGAGAAATCTCTTCTGTTGTGTATTACCTTGATAGATGGTGGTGATGCACAATCTCGGCCACAAACTGGACCAAATCTCTCAGCGCTAAATTCAGCTCTTAGTGGTGCAACAACTTTCTTGTTTTCTGGTGATGGGTCAGGAGCAATTAAGTCATAGGATATTGCGATTTCTTCTCCAGGTGCAAGGCCCAAAGGACCTCTAGTTCCGATAGTCATGGTTAGAGTATGTCCGTCGCCATCTGGTGATCGATATTCTTTCTCAAGAGTTATTCCACTACTGATTTCTGCTTTGTATTGATCAGCCTCTAATTCGGTTCCAGCAACTGATATTTTCATGGACTCTAAATCTGGTGCTTCAAACAATCCTGGTATATCATCAGTAATACGCATTAGATTAATTGTAGCGGAACCTTTGTTAATTAGGGTAATTGATGATTTCACTTTCTGATTCCTGTAAGATCTAAGTCCAGATGTTGAATAACTCTTGTTGACTTCCGCTTCTAGTACATCGAAGACATTTTCTTCAAGTTTCATAGAACCTTCTGTTGAGCGGGCAGCGTGGGGCAGAATGGTATATGACAAGTCATAGGTAAAGTCTGGCTCAGAGTTTGCCACTACAGTTCTATCTTCCGACTCCCACTTTCCGTTTGGAAGAACGTCTTGTTCAACATCATGTATATCGAATAATAATTCATTACTACCCTTCATTCTAACTTGTAGTTTAACCAAATCTACTGCAAATGAGGATCGATTTTCAAAAATAGTTTTACAAATCCAATTATCTGGTCTTTCATCTTCTCTGACTCTCATGTAAGTGAAACCTCGGCAGAAAGCATCTAGTTCTCTAAAGTTAAGATTTGACAATGTGGAATTGGCTGTGTAGGTTGCTGAAGCTGAACCTGCTTTGATAGTCTTAGTTCCAGTTACTGTGATTGACCCCTCAACAGACAGCACTTGCTTTTCACCAGCGCCAAGAGTTCCGATATTCCAAACCAAATTCTTGCCATCCATAGTTGCCATGTCTGTATTGTTAAACGAAACTTCGTCGGGAACAGGTCTTACAACCTCTACGTTTTCTAATGCCACGTTAGACATATTTTCCACTTCCAATTCTAAGGCAATTGGTCCACCTTGTGGTCCAAATGCAACAGATAATGATCTTTCTTGTGATCTTGCCGGATTAGTATCCAATCGCTCACGCAGAGCCATCATTCTCATGCCTTCAACTTTGTACTTCATGCTGTACTTTTTGCCTGCTTCAAGTTCATCAACAGAAACATGGTCTCCACCTATATCGGTTGATTCAGCATTGTCAAGAATTACGTCAATATCATAAATCCTATCATCAACTGATGGATTATTAATTGTCAGTGTACCCTTTACGGATTGCTTTACAATTTCGCCGTCAGAGTTTAGGGTTGCACTTTCAATTTCATGCAAACTGCCCTCTAGTTTGTCGCCGGGTACTTTCTCAACATCATCTCTTGAACGAATAGTTGCTCCCGCTTGCTCACCGCTTAGGTCATCAGGTGACATATTCTCCTGTACAGCTTCGCTTTCTGTCGCAGGAATGTCGGCTACTGGAGCCAATAGACGGTCAGCAGTTGAAGCATCAAGTGATGCCGTTTCTGTTACTGTATCTTCTGTCACATCGTTGTTAATTGGTGCAAGCAATAAGTCCGCTGGAGATAATGCCGGTGCATCCATTGGAGGCATAGGTGGCATTTCAGGCGGCGCCGGTGGTGCATCCATTGGAGGCATAGGTGGCATTTTTGTTTCAAGAGGTCCACTGAGTGCAGACATCAGTGGGTCGTTTTCAGGGGGTGCCGGCGGCGCATCCATAGGAGGCATAGGTGGCATTTCTGGAGCAGCCGG
>JAQXFJ010000306.1 GCA_029250385.1 Candidatus Poseidoniaceae archaeon
ATGGGGAAGGAATTACTACCACTGACAACGCAGGCGGCGGTGGATACAATAATGGCGATTACAACGATGATTTCGGGGGCACCTCCTCAGCAACTCCGCTAGTATCAGGAGTCATAGCACTGATACTGGAAGCCAACCCAAGTCTAACTTATCGCGACGTTGAGCACATAATCGCTCACAGTTCTAGGCAAAATGATGCTAATGACAATTCATGGGGTACTAATGGTGCTGGCCATGATGTTAGCCACAAATACGGCTTTGGAGTAATCGATGCAAGTGCTGCTGTTGCTTTGGCAGAAAACTGGAATAATGTCGACGAAGAAATTTATTTCCAATCAGGCCTTATTGACATCCAAGACACCCCAATCCCAGATAATTCTGCCCCGGGAGTAATTGAAACCAAACAAGTTTCGGATTCCATTAAAGTGGAACATGTGGAAGTCATAGTTGATATTGATCACTCTTATCGGGGAGACTTAGCAATCACTCTAACCAGTCCAATGGGCACTCAAAGCCTACTATCTGAGAAACACGAAGATAGCAACAACAATTTGAATGACTGGATGTTTACCTCGGTTCATCATTGGGATGAGGACAGTTATGGAACTTGGACGTTGTCGGTTGAAGACCAAGGAAACGGCGACACTGGGACATTTTACGATTGGGAATTAAACATTTATGGCACCGAAATAAACACTGATAGAGACGGTGACGGGCTTACTAATGTTGATGAAGATAACCTTCACGGAACTGACCCTGATGACATCGATACAGACGACGACCAAATCAACGACGGGGACGAGATTAACATTCACGGAACCAACCCACTCAGTAGTGACTCCGATAATGATGGTCTTGACGATGGCCTAGAGATATTGGTGAATGGTACAGACCCGCTAGATAGTGACACTGATGATGATGGTTTGACTGATGGTGCAGAGGTAAATATCCACAATACAAACCCACTAGTTCCAGACCTTGACCAAGATGCTGATACGTTCTATTGGTTCCAAGACTGTAACGACACCAATGCTGCGATTTACCCAGGAGCTGTTGAGGTATTGAACTCAATTGACGACAATTGTGATGGTTTATGGGATGAGGGATTTAATCAAACAGATAGCGATGCAGATGAGTTAAGCGATTATGCCGAATTCCACATCTACGGAACAGATTACACCTTGCAGGACACTGACGGAGATATGCTAGAAGATGGTGAAGAGATATTAGAATATCAGTCAAATCCACTTGTTTATGATAACGACTCCGACCTCGACAATTTCTACTGGTTCCAAGATTGCGATGATAACAACGATCAAATTAATCCAGATATGCCTGAATTACTTGACGGGATTGACAATGATTGTGACGAACAAGTTGATGAAGACTTCATTGGGCTGGACCGTGATAATGATCAGTTACCAGATTTAGTTGAATATTACACCATGAATACCGACCCATTGAACAATGACACTGATGGGGATGGACTTGAAGATGGTTATGAGATTCTAGAAATCGGTAGTGAACCAACTGACTTTGATACCGATGATGACGGACTTAGCGACGGAGTGGAAGTGTATCAAACATTAACCAACCCACGAGTCCCAGACCTCGATGAAGATGGTGATGGCTTTAGATGGTTTGAAGAATGTAATGATGATGATAGTTCAATCAATCCTAATGCTGTTGAACAATGGAATGGTATTGATGATAATTGTAATGATCTAATAGATGATGAAGTTAACAGATATCAATACCTAACTTTCTCGTCGCTAACCAACAATACCATCAATGCAACTCAAGATGTGCTCTCGCTGAGCGTTGGAGTAGACTTGTCAGAAGAAGATTACGATGCTGCGGGTGTAGCAGTATACTGGTACCGTAATGGCACCTTGCTTACTCGTAATCTGACTTTTGAAGAAGGACCCTTCAATTGTACAACTACTGAATTTGGATTCGGAGGAATCTTGTGTGCAGGTAATGGAACAATTGGGCCATACTCCATCAAAGTAGTAATCACTGACGAATTTGAAACTATTGAGCAATCATGGGAAATAAATTATTTTGTTTACCATCCACCAATCATTGAACCTGCTGACGAACAATCGACTGTCGCACAATTTGTCGACGCATTATCTGATAATTTGATGACTTTAATAATCGCGACTCTTATTGGATTAATTATGATTTTACTCGCTGTCCGAATGAGACAGAGTAAGTCTCAAAGCTTACCAAGCAATCCACCACCGCCACAATCATTTGGTCAACAAATGCCGCAGTATCAATACCAGCAAGCCCAGCCAAAGTATGGCGAAGTTCAGGCTGCACCTGATTTATCAATGTTAGATAGTAAGTGGAAGTAATCACGTATTCATAACATAATTCCAGCCGATAACACGTCCGTCAGTTGCATCTGCCACTAAATTAAATTGTTTATTCCATCCATCATCAGTCCACTCTCTAGAAATGTCTACTGTGGTAGCTCCATCTGTTGCATCACCAATGTTAGAGAGTATGGAGTTGATTCCAGAGCCTGGAACCACTACCAAATATCCAATCCTGGTTTCTTGATGATAAACTCCTGAAGAAGTGAATACGCCATCATTACTGGAAAGACTTGGAAAGCGGTTTGCGTCTAATAGAGAGTTTTCAATGGTACTTAGGTTCAACACTTGTGGAATTAAATCACGATTGAAAGATACTGTCTCGTCATAAGTGCCTTTCTTGTCAAATTGACAATTTTCTTGGGTAGGGGAGCCGGTCATATTGAATGTTACCCATCCTGCTGCATCATCACTGGCTATCCAAGAGATATTCCATTGTGTGCTTTGATCGTATTTTTGGTCGACTGCTCGCCAAACATATCCATTATCATCAAGGGCCGCTGCTGCACCGCTAGCAGAGGTTTGGAAGTAATCGAAACACTGGATTGCCGCCTCTAGGTTGTGGGTTCTTAGCACTGAATCATCTGGCATATGTTGGCCATTTGGACCCCAATTAGTTAATTCATCGTCACTAGGTGACAATTCATTTGCTTGTGGTCTAGCATCATATGACAGACCTAATTCTAATGTCTTCGAACCTCGGCTGAGTGAGGTCTTGACAAATTTATGGTTCATTGCAAGTTCACCATCTGGTAAAACATAGTCACCAAGTAATTTTGAGGTCGTGGAGCAGCCCTGACGATTACTATCACTACCAGATATTACCACGTTGACAGTTTGTTCGGTAGCCCAAGGATTGTTTTCTTCTACTAACAGAGTCATGCTTGCAGAGCCCAAGCATAAATCTTGGATGTCTTGATTAGTTGCAACTATTTTCCACATCTCTGTAGTGCCTCTGGTTTCTGTGCCTAGCACTCGCCAATCCCAACCCTGACTAGAACCAGCAGCCCCATCATCGATGTAACTATTGGATAGTAATTCCTGTAATTCAACCGGTTGTAATAACATGGAAAGACCCGGAGAAATGGTTTCAAGTTCACCAAATAGTCCACCTACTCCAAAGGTCATCAGATTACCTTGATAGGTGTCTTCAATATTGAGATTCCAATCTATTGCGGTGCCAATAGTTGCCCGGTCTCTAATTTCTGTCCATTTGGTAGAGGTTAATTCTGCAGTACCGCCAACGCTGGCAGGAAAGTCTGAACATGCATTCGAACCTGGGATACTAGAACGTAGATGGCGCTGGAGAGTAAAGGAATCAAGGTCGTAACTAGAAACTGCTTCAACTGTTAACCAGTCCATACCTTGTCCACCTTTGGCACTAACCGCGCCCATTCTATCCAAGGATGCTTGGGAGACAAGTTGAGAAGTATCCCCCTCAGTAATTGCTACTCCTCCAGTTCCAGCAAATATCAACCTTAGTTTACAGATATCATCTTCGGTTTCAATTTGGTCTAATACCAAATCTAGAAATCCTTCACTCGCCATAAAATCACCGTCTTCGATGATGTAACTCATATCGTCCCCATATCGTAGATTATCTGCAGTGAAGGGTTCAAGTTGATTGTTGAAGTAATACCACGTGCCGGCTCCGATAATCATTACGACAAGGAAAACAGCAGCAATTTTGGGTTGCTTAATCATATCAAGGAGGGTCGCTGGAGACTCTGCGGACTTAGTTGTTGGTTGTTTTACCACTTGGGGTTTTGGAGCTTTGACTGCTTCGTCTAAAGTGATAAATTCGGGTACGCTGATAACCTCGTGAGTCTGTCCGTACAAAAAGCTATGAAA
>JAQXFJ010000313.1 GCA_029250385.1 Candidatus Poseidoniaceae archaeon
TACCCTAACCAACGTCCCGGGGCCTGGTGCTCCAGCAAGCGACGGACCGTCCAGTATTGCCTATGGCTGGGATTGGTCATCGGGTAGTTTTGATGAAGGCACTTGGAACCCTCGACTTACCGTTTATGACAATTCTGGACTCAGTGTGACCGAAACTATGTTTATCGGAATTGATCGAACTGGGCCAACAATCGGCACAATCACTAGTGGTTCATCATCAGGGTGGCTATCTAGTTCAAGCGTGACATTATCTGGGTTAATTAATGCGGTAGATGATGGACAAGGCAGTGGACTTGCTTACACAGAAATTAGTTTAGACGGAGCATCATGGACGCAAAATACGCTAGACTCTTACACACTCAATCTAAATGATGGCAGTCATACAATTTCCATTAGAGCGGCAGATAATGTTGGCAATATTGGCCCAACTACCCAAATTTCAGTTCAAGTTGATACTGAAGACCCCATTGCTAACGGTTGGTTGGTAGATGAACTGACCACTGCACTAACCGGCTCAGCAGATGTTGAATTCTTAGCCATAGATGAAAGCTCTGGAATTGACAATACTAATTCATTCATCGAGTATGGATTTGATGCCAATGGTTTTGGTCAAACCCCTGATTTATCTGGTTCTTGGCAGGCCTCTATGGGTAGCGGACTAGACAGTGAAGTGGCACAATCAAGTTGGGCTACAAAATCTAGGCAGTATTTGATGCTTAGAGCGACTGTTACCGATATCGCAGGAAATTCTTTCCAAACAAATCCGGTGTTTTATCAGATTTTACCTAGTTTAGACTTTGAATGGAATTTAACTGAGACTAATGTTGATAGATTAATTGTCAAACCAGGAGATTCCACTGGCAATATTACGGTAAGTGGTCTGTTAGAGGTCAATGAAAATTATGGCGGAACCATCACATTGCGCCTTGAATCTGCACCAGCTGACCGCGACGCTCAAGTTGCTTGGACGGTCATAGAATCTCGAACTCTTGATGCAGGTTTAATGACTGATCAGGAAGAATTACTGGTTTGGAATTATACTGTACCAAGTAAAGGTCAATTCGATTTAAGATTAGTCATTGACCCAAATAACGTGATTGATGAATATAATGAAAACAACAATCAAAACTACATGGTAGTCACCGGCGCTTCGGTTAGTAGCGTAATTAATGCCCCATCATTTAGTCCTCCAATAGGTGCAATAATTGTTTGCGCTTTCGTTATTTCACTACTACAGCGGAATACAAGGGATTGAAAAGATATGAGTCTCACGGACCACCATGCGACAAGGTCTTCCTAGGGTGCCAAAAGACAGGATTGCTGTTTTGATAGGAGCTAAAGGCACTACGGTGAAATCAATTCGCGAAGCATGTGGATGTCAAGATTTATTCATCAATTCTGAAACTGGTGATGTCGAAGTCACATGGGGTGAACCTGGAAGTTATGACCCGGTTAAAGCAATGAAATTACCCGATGTAGTAAAGGCAATCGGCCGTGGAATGTCGCCAAAAGCGGCAATTCGCTTATTTGATGACCAACATTTTTTCGAAATGGTTGATTTGAGAGACTTCGTTGGTAAGCGTTCAAATCAACAACGAAGAGTTCGCTCAAGAATTATTGGCAGTCAAGGAAAGGTAAGACAGTTGATTGAAAGTCTTACAGATACCGAGATTACTATTTACAAATCCACAGTAGTTATTATCGGCGAGCAAGAAGGTCTTTTTGCCGCTAGGCAAGCAATTGAAATGCTGGCTGGTGGCTCTGAACATGGGTCTGTGCTGGGATTCTTGGAAAAGGATCGAAGGAAATCAAAAATAAGTAATCGATCTTTAGAGACTATCGAAGTTAAATCAGATTCTGTCGAAACTACTGGTTTTGAAAATTTAGTTCCTGGGCTAACAGAAATCTCTAATCGGAGGTCTAGGAGGATGCGGGCCAGCCAAGTGGACCCCCAGGATGGAGAAGCGGTCTTTGAAATGATGGAATTGTCTGAGGATGAAACTGTTGTTTGGGAAGAGGAATGACCGTTCATTCCTGCTCTACAATATGTGTCAAATCCATATTTAGAACCTCATACATTGCTTCAGCGAGTTCCACATCTAACCCGTTTTTATTACCCCATTCCACCAATCGAGTAACGTCCCTAATTAGAAACTCCTGTGCTTTAGGATGAGTTTGTATTACTGCTTGACCAACATCGATTACGATTGGTCCAACCTCATCGCTCCATAAGATGTTGAACGGCGAGAAATCTCCGTGGACCAAGTTGGCTTTTTGCCATGCTACCGCAAGAAATTCTAACAATTCATCATATACTTCTTGTGGGTTTTCAACCGAAACCTCGCGTAGTTTAGGATATGGCGAGGTATCATTACCAAGGTAATCCATCACCAGGACGTTTTTGTGAATACCCAGTGGTTGAGGCACCTTAAGACCCCATTTGGCTAATCTTGATAGGTTTCTTTGTTCTTTCCTCACCCATATATCAACTAGGTCTCGATGCCGGCGTCGAAGTCCGCTGAATCTGCGGTCTCCTTCGATATATTGAATTAGATTCTTAAAAACTGCATTAGAGGTGTGAAAGATTTTGATGGCAATCGGTTTACCATTTGGGTCTGTACCATGAAAAACGTGAGCTTCTTTACCTCTAGCGACGGGAAAATCAACCGTATCAATGACTTCATTTTTCATCAATTTGAATATCGACATAAGGGTGAGCCTATCAAAGACTTGGTCAAACACTCGTCGGTCAACCCATTCAAATGAACCCTTTCCCATAACTCCTTGGAGTTTATTTTCTATATCTCGGAATAGGGATTTGTAGCGTTTTTCCTTCATCCACTCATACTTACCAGTAGAAGTTTCCAAGGAATCGATAAAGTCATGATCATCTCGTTCATCTTGATTGATTTTCTTCTTTGACTTTGACCGCTTTGATTTACCTTTCCGGTTGCGGTTCTTATTGATTGCCAGTTCGTCCCAGTTTTCTTTTCGGTCTTTCAATCGACCACCTCTGGGCTTTTATTTAGCCGAATAACGAGTCGATATCGATGTCTTCATCATCATCATCGCCCTCATCACCGGAATCTGGATATTCTTCAACTGGGACAAAAGGCTCTTCGGTGGTTTCTGTTGGTGCTTCTTTGGATTCTACTTCTTCAGCGTCTCCAAACATGTCATCAACATCGTCTTCTTCCTCTTCACTAGCGTCACCGAACATAGAGTCGACATCGTCGTCAGAATCCTCAATTACATCGTCCTCTTCTTCCTCCATTACTCCAAAGATATCATCATGCTCGTCATCATCGTCATGCGTTACATTCATTCCAAAGATATCAACATCATCAGGGAGAACTCCTTTTCTCGATAAGTACATGGCTTGAGTTTTGGTATATCTGTGCTTTACGTCAGCCTTAGAATCCTGAAAATCCCATGGCCAGACAATTATCAAGTCACCCTCTCTAACCCATTGCCGACGCCTCATTTTACCAGGAATCCTAGCAAGTCTAGTCTCTCCATCTTCGCAAAGTATTGACACTCTTCTGCCGCCTAGAATTTGGTCAGCTAGGGCAAACATCTCGTTGATTTTCCGGTTTGGCATTTTGACACGAATCTTACTAGTCGAACCGTCCTCTGGATTTTCCAGACGGGCTAGTTCTTCTACGTCGACTTTTTCTTCGTGTCTTCTACCCATTGAGTCTCACTCATCCGCCCTAATCGACATCCCTTATTGAATTGACCACATAGAAGAAGATTAATTCCAACTATAATTTAGGCTCTTCGCAGCAACTTCACAAATCTCTAACAATTGGTCACTAGCAACTCCCATGAAGAGTGTCGCCATTAAACAGGCTAGGATTGCAAATCTTACTTGCCAGCCTGATGGTAACGGTCCTGTCCTGCCTTCTTCAGGTTCTTCAAAGAACATAACAACTCCAACTCGTAGGTAGTAAAACATCGATATTGCTGAGTTAATTACCATAGCAAGAGCTAACCACCAAACCCAGTGAACATCGGCAAGACCGTAATCTCCTCCAGCCATTATTTCAGCACCCATCTGGCCAATTGCCACCTTGACAATACCCATAATGACTAGAAGTTTAGAGACGAATCCTGCTAGTGGAGGTACACCAGCAAGTGAAATCATGAAGATAAACATAGCAACTGCTAGGAATGGTTCACGCTTTGCTAAACCCCCAAGTGATGAGAGACGGGATGCATCGCCATCTGATTCTAATACCGAGAGAACTAGGAAGGCTCCTAACTTAAACGCAACAAGAACCACAAGATGGAAAATCACTGCGGTTAGTACGGCAACGGCTGCTTCACCGGGTTCTCCAGCGAGTGAGTCGTCCCAATTCCATGCACCAATCGCAGTTATTGCAGCGAGCATGTATCCCGCATGAGCGACTGAAGAATAGGCAAGCATACGCTTAGGATTAGTGCTGCCAAGGGCAGCGATATTACCCCATGTCATAGTGACTATTGAGATAATTCCAAGCAGAGTTAACCATACAGCACCGTCTTCACTCGCCTCAGGTGATGCAACAATTAGCAGCATTCTGATTAGTCCGATGATACCCATTGCCTTACTTGCTGTAGCCAGAATACCAGCAACTGGACTGCTAGCACCTGCGTATGCATCCGGCGCAGCAAAGTGGAAAGGCGCAGCACTAACTTTGAATCCAAAGCCAACCAAAACAAAGCCGATACCGATTAGTGGAAGGGGATCTGTTCCATTGATTACGAACTGTGCAGCAAGGACATCAAATTGTAAAGAACCAGCCCATAAGTAAAGCATTGAAAGACCATAAAGCCCAACTCCAGAAGCTACTGAACCGACAATGAAATATTTCATTCCTGCTTCAGTACCAACCTTAGATTCCTTGTAGAAGGCAACTAAGACATAGGTTGAGAATGAGGCTAACTCTAGACCAATAAACAAGACAAACAAGTCTTGTGCAAGGGCAACTACAGACATACCCAAGCCACAAGTCAACATTAGAATGTAGAAATCCGCTTGCCGTCGATTGTTGTAGAGGTCATCAGTAGACAATTTAGGACCTATTCCTTTGACTTCTAAACGATTCATTGAAGCAAATGCTGCTAAAGTAAGTGCACCAAAGAAGATCATTTCAAAGACTCTACTAAAGCCATTTACCAACAACAATTGTGTGCCGCTTTCAGTAACAATAGCAGTTCGGTCAACCCCATCTTGGAATGATAATACTGTTTGAACAAATGCTGCACCTAAAGTGATTGTAGCAATCCATGCAGGCATCTTGGGATTACTGGTAATTTTGAATCTCTCGCCACCAAATAACCACATTACTCTGGTTTGAGTACCTGGTATTCTGAAGGTCCCTTTACCGATGTTTGGGATTATAATCAGTGCCAGGAGACCGGCAAAAATTATCAATTCAGGGCAAAGTGCCGCAATAAAACCATCACCAAATGGCTCTACGTTTTGTACAGTGGACATATCAGGCACCTCCCTTTAGGAGAGGGATTATTAAGCCCTCAAATGCTTGTATAGTCCAATCATCCATCATGTCTAAAGCAATCCATGGCAGAACACCAAAGATTATTGTGAATAAGGCCAATATCAACATGGCGAATTTTTCGGAATTACTGATATCAGGAATTGCGTGTCCTTTCATAGACGCTGGAGGTTGTGTATCTTCTCCACCCTCGAATATTGTTCTCTGCATCGACCATAGATAGTAGGCAGCAGTTAGGGCTAGAACAAGGGCTGGTCCAACCATCCACCAAATGCTCCATCCATCAACAGAAATCATTTTCCAAAGTGCGATTAGCATCATAATTTCAGCGACAAACCCGGCAAGTAGCGGTAGACCCAAAGACGCCATCCAAGCAAACATCATTGATGTAGCAAGCCATGGTGAATGTTTAGCCATATCCCTCATCGCCCCGATTTCCATACTGTGATAATGATGTTTGAAAGCACCACAAACTGCGAACAGCATTGGGCTGATTATACCGTGAGCGAACATCATGAAGAGGGCTGCAGCCCAGCCCATTGGTTGCATTGTAGCAATTCCAATTAGAATTACTCCCATGTGAGATACCGATGAATAGGCAACCATCTTCTTGAGATTGGTTTGGCCCAAACAAACTATTGCGCCCCAAACTAAGGAAACCATACCAATTATCATCAACGCTAATTGGAAGTGATATAATGCATGTGGAAACAAACTGATTGGTAGCCTAAACATTCCATAGGCGCCCATTTTCAGCATTACTCCAGCAAGCAGCATAGAGCCACCTGTTGGTGCTTGTACGTGAGCATCTGGCAGCCAAGTATGGAACGGAACTGCTGGAAGTTTGACCAAAAACCCAATCATCAGCATAACAAAGAGTATCTTTTGCATTTGAGCGCCTAGATACCAGTTGTCTCCAATATTGTTAGCCCTGGCATTATCTATCAGTTCTGGAATGGAGAAGCTCCTACCAGTCATCGTCCCTGATGAGGCCAAACTGTATGGGTCTTGTAAGAAGTACAAGGTGATTAGACCTAACAGCATTACTACTGATGCAGTGAAGGTGTAAATGAAGAACTTCTGAGAGGCATACTTTCGATCTTTGCCGCCCCATTTTAGAATAAGGAAAAACATTGGAATTAGAGTTAATTCCCAAAACACGTAGAACATGAATAAGTCAAGTGAAACAAACACTCCAATTAGCGCACCGCCCATCATCAATAGAAGAGGAAAATAGGTCGCTCCATGTTTTTCATTCCAAGTGGCAATTATGGTGACAGGTAACAAGAAAGTAGTCAACCAAACCATAGGGAAAGATAGTGCATCAAGGCCAACAGCCCAATTGATTCCAAGACTTTCGACCCAAGTATATTTATGTTCAAACTCATATTCATTGAAGCCTATATCCATCCAAGTTACATCGCCAAAGTATCTAAAGAACATACCAGTAGTAAGAACGAGCATCAACAATGAAAATACTAGACATGCCATTCTAACTGGCCCAACTAAACGAGCACGCATTCGAGCATTGCCGTTAGACACAAAGGCTAGTAAAATCATGCTGGCAATTAATGGAAACGCCACCAACGGTATAGAAATCAAGTCAGTCAATCAAGCCACCCCCCAAAGTAAGAAGAAAATACCTAAAGTCCCAACTGCGACCATTAGAATGTAGTCTCGAGCAGACCCTGTAGTCATTGATCGAACAAGTTTGGAAATGGATTGAGTTCCAGTTTCAATCTTCTTTATTACTCCATCAACGACATTCTTGTCAGTCTCTGCTGATTTATCGGAAAATCCTGCGACAATCTTGAGCATGGCCATGTCGTAATAGTGGTCAAAGTAGAGCCTGTTCTCTAATGCCCTAGATAATCCAGAGTTGGCGATTGCTTGGTTATCGAAATTATAACGGTCGTAGACCCAAGAATTTAGTCTAATAATTGGCTTCATCCATGGTTTAACTTTCTCGCCTTCAGCCAAACTACCGCCATACAGCGAAAGAGCAAGACCTGGGCCTAATACTGCACCAATGGCAATTGCTACATATGTTAGAATGAAGAAGAACGTGTCACCATTAGCAAATGCGTGACTCATCTCATAAGCGATACCATCAAAGAGATTCTTTTCCGATAACAGACCATATTCGCTGTCTGGTGCCCAGTGAGTAAAGCCCATTCCAGCAAACAAAATGGCTGATAGAGTGACAAAGGTAAGGACAAATAATGGAATTTTAATCCAAGTGTTAGTTTGACCAACGTGGGCTGCAACTTCGGTCTTTGGTTTGCCTGCGAAGGTCTTCAACCACATTCTTGACATGTAAAATCCAGTCATTGCGGCTCCAACAAGAACACACATTGCTGGCAAGAAGAAACGAGGGTCTTCAAGAGCAACTCTCCATGCATTGGCGATTATTCCTTCTTTAGACCA
>JAQXFJ010000317.1 GCA_029250385.1 Candidatus Poseidoniaceae archaeon
CCAATGTCCAGCTGTAGCCGGAGTCTTCTCGGGAGATGATGGCGTTGGTTGCCCAATTCTAGATTTGGATTTGGACGGAGTTCTCAATGAAAACGACCTGTGTCCAGAGACGCCAATAGGAGTAATAGTTGGCTCAGATGGCTGCGAGTTGCCAGATGAGCCGCAAGATAACACAACAGATCCAGTTGTTCCAGTTGACCCTATCGATCCCGTTGACCCCGTTGACCCAACAAATCCAGGAGATGATACGGACTTAGGCGATGATACTACAGATTCCACAGATGAGGCAGAATCCGAATCCGGCATCTTCGGTATGTCGTATACGCTCGTTGGAATAATTGGTGCGGTGATAGTATTACTCCTAGTCACGGCATTCTTTGTTAGGGGAAGAGGCTCTAAGAATGATGCTTGGTCGATGCAGGAGAAGGCGTATTCCGATGCTGGATTCGCTGCAGTAGCGGGTATGCCGGCGCCTGACACGTCAATCACGCCAGAACAACTAGCATATGAACAACAATTAATCGCAGCGGGTTATCCTGCAGACTATGCAAGAGCATATGCAGATCAACATTTCCGACCTTGGCTAAAGCAGTGAAGTAAAGGCAATACTCATGACCTGCCGATTATTGGCACACCCATGCAGGTAATGATGAACACCAGTGCTGGAGACATACTGATTAAGCTATACAATGAAGAGGCGCCTAAAACCGTTGAGAATTTTCTCAAACTAGTTGAAATGGGCCATTATGATGGACTTCATTTCCACCGAGTAATTCAGGATTTCATGATTCAAGGCGGATGCCCACATTCCAAAGACCCATCATCTCGTAGAGCAGGAACTGGCGGGCCGGGCTGGCAAATCCCGTGTGAGGCTTCTGCTCTTGCGCTAAAGCATGACAGACCGGGAATACTTTCAATGGCCAATGCAGGTAGGAATACCGGCGGATCACAATTCTTTCTTACTACCGTTGCAACCCCATGGCTTAACGGTAATCACGCAGTTTTTGGCGAGGTAGTCGGTGGAATGGACGTCGTGAAAAACATAGAGAATTGCCGTAAGTTGCCTGGCGACAAACCAGCTGAGCCACAACAAATCATCAGTTGCAAGGTAGTTGCTTAAGCACTAGAGTTAACTCCCTTTTTGTTGGTATACTAACAATAGATATTATTTAATAATTAATTATTAAGGCTAGACTATGTCTAAACATCGCGTTGGAGACCGTAGAATAATTAGCATTAGCTTACCTGAAGACCTAGCCTCAAGATTAGATCGAAGTGTCGGCAAGGGTAAATCAGGGCGTAGTGCTACCATTACTAAGATGATTGAGGCCGCACTCTCACCCCAACAGCCAGGGAAAATCGAGCGAGCATCAAGACCCAAAGCAAAGCCAACTGGGGGATTTAGAGTTGAAAGTGATACGATGGGGGACCTAGAAGTTCCAACAGACCGTTATTATGGCTGTCAAACAGCTCGCTCATTGATAAATTTCGACATCGGAGATGATAAAATGCCTAGAGGAGTAATACGATCTTTTGGCATTCTAAAGCAAGCTGCGGCCAAGACTAACGTTTCATTGAAGCAAATAGATGCCAAGGTTGGTGAATTAATAATCCAAGCCTGTCAAGAAGTTATTGATGGAGAATTAGATGATCATTTCCCACTGCGAATTTGGCAAACAGGTAGTGGTACTCAAAGTAATATGAATTCCAACGAAGTAATTGCCAATAGAGCAATTGAAATTGCCGGAGGAGAATTGGGCTCTAAACACCCAGTTCACCCCAATGATCACGTCAACCGGGCCCAGTCTTCCAATGATACCTTTCCAACAGCTATGCACATAGCTTCTGCAGAAGCTTTTGTTCACGATCTACTACCTAGTGTTAGGGCTTTGAGAAATGCGTTAAATGACAAGGCGAAGCAGTGGGAAAGTATTGTCAAAATAGGCCGCACTCACTTGATGGATGCAGTTCCGCTCACCCTTGGACAGGAAGCATCTGGCTGGGTAGCCCAACTTGATGCAGATCTTCGCCGCCTAGATTTTGCTTTGGATGATTTATTTGAATTAGCATTAGGGGGCACTGCTGTTGGAACCGGTCTGAATACACATCCACTATTCGCCCAAATGGTATCCGATGAGATTTCTAATATCACTGGATTAATGTTTGTCAGTGCAGAAAACAAGTTTGCCCAACTAGCCGCCCATGATGCGATAGTTGCGGCTAGTGGTTCACTAAACACTCTGGCAGTAAGTTTGATGAAAATAGCCAATGACATAAGATGGCTAGGTTCGGGACCAAGGTGTGGATTGGGGGAACTAGCATTGCCAGCTAACGAACCCGGCTCGTCAATAATGCCAGGTAAAGTAAATCCAACCCAAGCAGAAGCGATGACAATGGTATGTTGCCAAGTTATGGGCAACCATACTGCCATAACAGTAGGGGGCTCTCAAGGTAATTTCGAATTAAATGTATACAAACCAATGATGATTCACAATCTACTCCATTCGACAAAATTACTCACCGATGCTTGCCGTTCTATGCGACAAAATTGTGTCGAAGGATTAGAGCCGGTTAGAGAGAATATCACTAATCATTTGGAAAATTCACTAATGCTAGTTACTGCCCTCAATAATCAAATTGGTTATGATAAAGCGGCTAAAATTGCTAAAAATGCTCATGAAAAAGGCCTCACACTAAGGGAATCAGCGTTAGAATTGAAATATTTGACTAATGAAGAATTTGATTTGTGGGTCCGCCCAGAACAAATGATTGGACCCTCAGTCAAGTGATTATAAGAAATCTGACAACGTCATTTGCCTTGCACGGTCGTTTTGAAATAACGAATCGGTACTGTTAGCCAACCACTGAACATTTTGTTTGGTATAGGTGTCGACACCATACTTTTCCATAACGTGAAGTGTGACTTTGATGTATTTCCTTACAGCCCCCTCTGAAACAGTAAGCGCTAGATTGCCGTTGCACAAATCCCCTTCAGATTTTACTATTCCCATCGAGGCAAAGCCTGCACTACTTGCTTTTGTTTCCTGAATACACTTTCCTGCAATAGGCATTCTTCGATAAGAGTGTGCACACTTCAAACACCGAACTTTCTGCCTAGCAAAAGCATTGAGGTTACCTCTAAGGTCAGGGAGGAAATGCGATCTAATAACACTTGAAGCGACCCTCCGGACATCGACTGCACGCAATCTATGGCCCAAATCTAACTGGCCGTTCATCTTGTCAATCATGGTGTCTAAGGTCTTGTAAGCAGACAATGCTGGCCCAGCGGAAATCGATGCGCAATCATGGGTGTATCCATAACCCCTCACAGCTGCAACTGAACCCAATCTTCGATCAACAAAGTCGACACGGTTTGAGAGCGATTTCGGATGTGGGCAATCTTGAGTTATTTCATAAAAATCACGTTCATAGAACCATCCAGAATCTACATTCAGGGCTTCTTTGTCCACCTCAGTAGGGTTTAATCTAGTGGTCAATACTAAAGGAGCGTCCATTTGACCGCCACGATTAGCTGGTAAAATGTCTCTACTGAAATTTAATAAACCATCCATTAGTAACATTATAGCATCTTCATCTCCATCACAGTTTCTTCTTTTTGAAGCATGGAAAAGTGGATGAGCATACCCACCAGAACAGTCGGCCCAGCCGATAATCCTAGACAACACTCCACCCGAGGTGTGTGGCGCTAATGCACATATTAAATGACCAACTAAGTCCTCTGGAGATGATACATTATAATACGGCTCCATGTCATAATATCTTACCAATAAATCATCGATAAATTGTGTGGTTCGCACAAAATAGTCTCCAGCATTTTTAGCCACTATGAAATCTTGAGGATACAACTCAAGCATTTGATCGTCTGAAGTTAATTCCTCACCTAAGTAATCATGGGTGTAGCCTAAATTGACCAGTCTCTTCCATGAGACCTCTACCTCACTTGGCTTAAAGTGAGTAACAGGGACATCACTCATATCGAATCTAACCGTGCCATCTCTAAATACAGGCAAGTCATATTTAGCACGTAAAAGACCCTTTTCCAAAGCCTCTGGAGTTTGATTTTTACTGGCGATTTTCTTCATACACTTGACATTCTTAGGTAATCTATCAAGACCTAATGTAATCATAGCATCATCAATCATTGAAGATATAGGAACAGTGGTTATTTCGCCTCTTCTTCGACGGTTTTCTGCTAATTCGCTTTTGAATTCAGTTCTCCCTCCACACTTTTCCCCAACAATCTGCTCACCAAATTCGTTTAATTTTCTATGATGGCACGATAACATTGGAGACTTTTTGTTACATTTAGTGCATGTTCTAATCCCCAACTGAACGCGAATGTCCTTTTTCCTCGCAGCATTGGTTAGTAATCTTTGATTGCCACCGTTGAGGTCGATTGGAAATAAAGTATGAGCCATCGGATTCATTACCCGAGGTGCCGATTTTTCTGGACGGCCCATTCTGCATCCTATTCTAACCGGCGCTGAATGATGCCACCTTAGTTTTGATAATTTCCTAATTATCGGCAAAATTCCGTCCACACGATAATCATCGCGTTCGATTTGCGATGACAAATATAACGCAGCATCATCAGGTCCAATATCAGGGATATTTGCGGCAGCAATACGGCCAACTTCATCGGTTTCCGCAATGCCTTTACCCTGTTGTCGAGCATTAGTTTCAGCAGAAATACGGTAAATGGAGCGCTCTTTTTCTAATTCATCTAGGCGTAATTCTTCTTTCGCAAGAATCTCTGCACTCCGGCTTAGCTTGGCTATTTTATCTTGGAACACACCAATAGAATTCTCCGTCATTATTGCTTTGTTGCCATCGACGGAAAACCCAAAACCTTCCATCATTGCTGACCAGCCACTAGTAATGACTAGGTCCTCACCATCATGGTAATGTGCTAGACCAAGAATCAGTGCAGAACCCTTCACGATTCCATGTTGCATTAGTGTCCAAAGAGCGGATTTATCAGTGTCAAATATCGCTTCTGTTGAGATGAAATTAGGCCCAGGAATATCTTTTATCATTTCCAGAGAGATATCAGGAGGTGCCATTTCAGACATTACTTTTTGATTCCAGTTCGCTACTCCACCCTTTATTCTCAATGATTTAGCCTCAGGCCTAGGAGTGTCATCTAACATAATTTCATCTCCACTAAAGTCTTCAACAACTGAGGTATTCAAGATTTTTAATAACTGAGGTATCCATTCGATTGGCAAATCTAGGAACCAAGGATTGTGTGGGGGCGGTAGTGAGGTTTTAAATCGCTCAGCAATAGATTTAGCCTGCTGCCAGTTTGGCCTCAAAGTAACTAAAAATCGGTGCCACAGTAATCTTACTTTGAACCTTAAATCTGCATCGCCGATTTCTTCTATTGAAATACCAGGGACGCCACTAGGGCATTGTTTGCGCGTTATTTCCATTATCTCACAAAAAACCTCTACTAAATCATTTGATGACAATTCTTCAATCAAGTCGCTTGCCCACCAATCTAAACAATATCCTGCGGGAACCAAATTCTTGTTATTCTCCATAAATTCTCCATAGCCGATAACAATCTCGCCGTTATCCCAAATAGTAGCAATATCTTTTTCCAATGATTTGAAACTATCAACGTCATCACATCTTGTGAAACGACCATCTTTTAGTACCACCCACGGTCCATCTGTGTCGTCAGATGGAGTAATAGCACATGCTTTACCAGGGCGTTCAATTTTCATTTGAGTGCCAATTGTGATAAAATCATCCATTGCCAACATACACGCGGGGTTTACCGAAGCAGCAGCCAAGCCCGAAGGGCGGGCTCTTCCATATCGTAATCTGAATCCGCCCGGTTCTTGGGGCGAGCCAAATACCGGTCTTCCAGCAATAATGTCATTCATGAACTTGGTAATAGGTTCGGTTAGCCTAGACTCGAATTTATTTTCATCCTCATCTTCTTGAGGCTTATCTTTCTCAGCAAATTTACTGATGAAATCCCACCCGGCGATTTTCATCCGTTCAGTATGTTTACGGATTTTTGGAGCTTTCAAACACATCCCTTCACCAATAACTAACAGCACTCCTCCTCGAATTCTAGCCTCGTCAATATTTCTTACATTACCGTAACCAGAACATTGGATTTTTTCCGTAGATTCGCCATTTATCATGACAGGACAAGCTCTAACAATTTCGTCAATTTCCTCGGGGCTTGGCCGATATTGCAGATTCCCTCGATAAAGTCCAAACTCCTCCTTGACCCGTTCCACTTCTGGGTCTGTTGGTTGATATCTGCCAACATTAAGTTCGATTCTGATCATGTCAGCAATCAGTACAGCCAAAGCTTGCGCAGTTCCACCAGCGGCTCTAATCGGCCCAGCGAAATGAACGGATACGAATTGCGAGCCATCCAAGTTGTTGAGTAATCTCACTTCACTAATCCCTTCAAGAGGTGCTACAAGAACCGCTTCAGTTAGAATTGCGAGCCCGACTCTAAGACCCACATCTATAGCAGTGACAAGGTCGTACCCTTCATCCCTAAAACCTCTAGCTACTGATTGCGCCATTAGCATTGATGTTGTTTCCCTATCGTACTTTTCTAGCATGTTGCGAATATCTTGTGCGACTTCATATTCACCAAGATATTCAACGAGCAACTTTTCAGTTCTGCCTGCTAGGTCAGCGGCCCTAGGAATTTCAACAAATGGCTTGTGGTCTAGATTTTTAGCGCGTGCTTTTTCAGCAATCCGATAAGCATCTTCAGTCCTCTCATCCATCCATTGTTGATAGTTTTCCATCTCAAGTTCTAATCTTTTAAGGTCAATCCCTTCAAGAGGATTATTGTCGGCCTTTGTGGTCACAGTATCCGACATTCTCCCCACTACCTATGAACAATGACGACCGCTTATCAACAGTTGCCTAGGGGTAACGCTCACTATCAACATCAAAGACATTTTTGTCGAACATTATGTTAAATTGTCAAGAAAGTTCATGACCCATTTTGTTGACCAACAAATAATGGGAGTCGCAGAAACAGTCCGTAATCATTCAAAATGGCCCAGACTAGTCGAGTTGGTCAAGGACTTGGCTTTTATCGACGGCGGCGATGATAATGCGTTTACCTTAGCAAGCGGGAGAAACTCTCGCTGGTTTTTTGATACAAAACCCGTCATGATGCACCCAGAGGCAAGTCATCTGTTAGGCGAATTACTAAATTTGCGGATGGATGAAATGGGCGCAGATTTTGTTGGCGGTCTAGAGCTCGGTGCGGTTCCATTGACTGCTATTGCAGTAGCAATGGCGGATGAAAAATCTCCAAGACGCGGATTTATGGTTAGAAAAGAACCAAAGGGACGGGGTGGTAGAAAAACCAATAATCCACCAGGCATAGAGGGTTCATCTCTATCTGCTGGCGGTAACATCGTGATAGTAGAAGACGTTACGACCACGGGCGGGTCTGCAATTAAAGCTGTTAATCGGATACATAATGATACAGATTGCAAAGTAATCGGTGTGATAAGTATTGTAGACAGAGAAGAGGGCGCAGAGCAAGCCTTTACGGCCGCCGGGATTCATTTTGAGAGCCTAATGAACCGTAGTGATGTTGCGCTGTGAGGGATTTAATGGCCGAAATTCTTGAACCCCTTTCTACATCTAGCGACGGTCTGTTTGAACATAACCCAGATAAGACGTCAGTAGAGAAGTTTCGATTCTTTCACGCCGATGAAGGCAAACCTCTGGCTACACCTTGGCAAGTAGCCCTTTCGCGTGCATTGATTTTACGTCGATATAAATTAGGTCAAGGTATTATTCTAGACCCTGCTTGCGGTAGTGGTATTCAAATCGCAGCCTATTCAGAAATACTAGGAAGGCCAATAGTTGGAATTGAACTAAATCCCGAGCGAGCCAGAGCAAGTGCAGTAAATTTTCGTACAATCTTCACCGAACGGGGCGCTACTTCAATCGAGCGACTTAAAAATAGCAAAATAATTGTTGGTGACGGCACTAAGGGGGATGAAATTATCAACCTCTTGGGTGAAAGTAATGGAGAATCAAAGATTGCTCTACTTCACTTAGACCCTGCTCGGCCCCGTAATAGTAGAGAACATTCGTTGAGTGAAATGGCCCCTAAATTAGATCAAGTTTTTGCCGGATGGCAAGACCATCTGTTGACGACTTCCAATGGGCCGCCAATTTTACTGGATTTATCTCCGAGAATCTCTAATGAACAAATGCTTGAGGTAGAAGCACTTGTTGAACAATTCTGGCCTAATTCTAACAAAACATGGACTTGGACTTCGAGGGGCCGGGGCAGAGTAGACCGTCTTGCTCTTTGGATCGGCCCTATTGCCGAGCCAGGAATTTCTAGGCGATTTGTTAGAATCCCCCCAGACCCCAAGCTGCCGCCGTTTGAGATGTTGGGCGGACAACCATTACAAACCGAACCAGAACAATTGGCGGTCAATGACAAGGTTCCAAAAAGAGGTGATTTTGTCACAATAATTGACTCTGCTTTAGTTGAATCAGGTATGGCGGAAGACTGGCTCGACTCACTAAACATTGGCCAAGAATATGAGTGGTCTTCTATTACCGGCAGAAGGCCGACAATATATCATTCAAAAAACCTCAATAATATTCCAAATGGGAGTGAAATTATGGTACAATGTACCGGTAAAATCGTTGACTTGATTCACGATGATTTAACCATGGAAACGGTTGATTCATTTGTTGAGATTTGTTTGACTAATGATATCAAGAAACTAACTATCCGAGCAAGTCTTGCGCCAGATTTACATCCAAAACTCCAAGGATCTTTTGATCGACAACTAGCAAAACGTCACGGTTCACGAGATGCCTTTTTACTCAAGCGGCCAAATCATGCGACATTTTTGCTATGTATAACCTCATAATTTTGTTGAAATTGTGGTAATTTTGACTTTCCGAAACCTTCTGCTGTATCGCGGTCTTGATATATGGGAGGTTGGTCGGGAACTTGCTTGACACTGTGTGTAAGCATCAAGGTGAAACAAAATGGCACAATCGAAAACCGAAGACCTAGGAGAAGATTTCTCTTACATACTTCGTATGGCTGATACCGATATTGATGGTCTAAAACCACTGGCTACGGCGCTAACAGCAGTCAAAGGAGTCGGTGCAAGAACCGCTAACCAAATCTGTAGAAATACCGGATTTAGCGCCTTCGCTCTTGCTGGACATTTATCTATTGAAGACCAAGAAACACTTCGAGTAGCCATTGAAGGTTACAACGAATCGGTTCCGCTATGGATGCTCAACCGCCAAAGAGACCTAGAAACAGGTGACGAAATTCATTTGACTGGTCAACAAGTTTCGTTAACGCTCAAGGACGACATCACCAGACTACGTTCAATCAAATGTTACCGTGGTGTTAGACACGCTAACGGTAACAAGGTGCGCGGTCAGCGAGGACGTTCAAACGGCCGTGGCGGCCTAACACTTGGTGTAAGCAAGAAGAAGTGAGGGATTTATCATGGGAGAGCCAAAGTTTTCGAGACCAAAGTTTGACACGCCTTCACATCCATGGAAGGCTGCAAGAATAGAAGAAGAACACGCAATTAAAGCCCAACACGGTCTTAAGAATATGCGAGAAATCTGGAAGGCTAAATCTCAACTAAGGCGTCATCGAAGACAAGCCATGCGCTTGATTGGTATGGTTGATACCAGTGAAGGACACGGCAAGAAAGAGATGGAAGATCTGCTTCGCTCGCTAAACAACAAGGGACTAATTCAATCAGATGCTTCCCTTGACGACGTTTTGTCATTGGGCACCGAAGATATTCTAAATCGCAGACTGCAAGCTCAAGTATACTACAAAGGACTTGCAACTACTATGAAGCAAGCAAGACAATTAGTAATCCATGGACTAATTTGTATCGGGGAGCAAAAAGTGACCATTCCGTCATATCCGGTCTCAAGAGACGAAGAAGAACATATCAAGTATCATCCTAGCAGCGAACTTAACAATCCAGACCACGCGATTAGAAAGACAATCGAAGGTCGAAGAGAGAAAGCTGAATATGCTGTGGACGAGGTTGATCCAGAAGCAACTCCAGAATTTGCTGCCGAAGTAAAGGCAGCCGCAGAAGCAGCACCATCAGTTAAAGAAGGAGGCGATGAGTGATGACCCGTAAAGCAATCGTCAATATTTTCAGTTCTTATAACAATATTCTAATGACGGCAACCGACCTAACCGGCGCCGAAACAATCACCACCTGCTCAGGCGGGCAAATGGTGAAATCTTCAAAAGATAGTGGTGGACAATTCGCCGCTACCAGAGCAGCAGAAAAGTTAGCGGACGCACTAAAAGACAAAGATTTCTCGCAATTAATCGTCAAATATCGAGCACCCGGTGGCAATTTGTCAAATAATACTGGTCCTGGTGCACAAGCAGCAATCAGAGCCTTGACTCGTGCTGGAATGACAATTACAAGGATCGAGGATGTAACTCCAATAGCTCACGATGGAACCAAGAAGAAAGGCGGCCGTCGTGGACGAAGAGTTTGATTTAGAGGTGATATAGTGAAAGCAGAAGTCGTATCAGGATGGCCAAAAAACAACTCAATTAGAATCTCACTCAGTGAGACCGATGCATCTCAAGTAAATGCAATTCGTCGAGCACTAATTTCAGATGTTCCTAAGTTAGCGATTAATAGGGTCAACTTTAGTCAAGGAGTAGTTGAGACAAATGGAGAGATTCTAGAATCGGTTAACGTACTTCCCGATGAAGTACTTGCTCACAGACTTGCAATGATTCCAATTCCAACTTTCCCTGAGGAAAAGTTGGCATTTTTCGAAACATGTAGCATTTGTATAGACTTAGTGGAATCAGAGAAAGGTTGCCCAACCTGTCAAGTACTATATTCGCTTAACATTCAAGGTCCTGCAGCCGATGCTGAAGAAGAATATATTACGGTTTACGCCGGAGATCTAACAACTATTTCTGATCCAATGTTCGATGTCAGAGAAGAGCATAGAAAAATACCTCTTACAATCTTGTCAAAAGGACAATACTTGGAATTATACGCCTTTGCTACCCTTGGCAGAGGTTCTTCCCACCAAAAGTGGTCACCTGCAGCAGGAATCGGGTTTACCGTTCGCCGAGTTGCTACACTTAACAATGCTAAGAAGGCTGATACGCTATTTGCTCTGAATCTGAAGACTAGTGATGGCCGTGATATCGATGCTAAACTGTTTGGTAAGGACAAAAAAGTTGATGATATCAATACTGTGTTGGATCTGGAAAGAGCTCTACATCAAGTAGGCCCAGGAACAGGAAGAGAAGCAGATTTCGCCAATGCGATTACCATGGAAGACATGGAAGGAAGTTACATTTTATCCTATGATACCGATGGTAGCATGAGTCCTGAGACAGCTTTCAATCTTGCAATGGAAGAACTATCCAACAGATTCACCAATCTGAACGGAGAAATCAAGACAGCACTAAAGTGAAACAACTCGCTTTAGTAATGACTGAATTCAACTTCAGCACCCAAGTGTACTACTTTATGGCCATTATCGGTTACTCGACCGATTATTTGTACGCCGGTCATTTTTTCTGTTAACCATTCCGTGATTGCCACGGCATGTCGTGCATCTACTGCTAGTATCATACCGCAACCCATGTTGAAAGTACGATACATCTCCCAAGTATCAACGCCACCTGTATTTGCCAGCCATTTGAATTCTGGATGTACAGGTAATGGGTTATCAATTTCCCAACCAAGAGACTTATGCAATCTTAATAGATTTGACAAACCTCCTCCTGTGACGTGACATATTCCGTGTATATCGTTAACCGTGAAATTAGATTCGGGCGACTGTGCCAATTTAATCAAATCAACAACAGGGTCACAATATATTTTGGTAGGATTAAGAAATACTTCACCTAGAGTAACTTGCTTTTGTTCAACAAACCGTAATATTTCTCTACCACCAGAGGTAGTGTCAAATGGGGCAGAATCGTGATATGAAAATCCAGAATGGTCAATAATTCGTCTTACTAATGAATATCCATTTGAGTGAATCCCCGAAGATGGCAGACCGATTAACACATCTCCTGCTTGGAGATTTTCTCCGGTGATTGCCTCATTCTTTTTTAGATATCCAAGGGCAGTACCAGATAAATCAAGTTCAGTGACAATTCCTGGTAATGATGCAGTTTCTCCACCCGCTAATGTAACTCTAGCTAACCTACAAGCCTCGGCGAGAGATGCTCCAAGTGCAGCATGTACCTCGGGGTCTGGTTTGGGCACTGCGACATAGTCAACAAAGGCAATTGGCTCTGCACCAACGCATAGTAAATCATTAACGTTCATGGCCATACAATCAATTCCTACACCAGACCATTGGTTCAGTAGCGACGCAATTTGTAATTTACTGCCAACCCCATCAGTAGCTAAAGCAAGTAAGTTATCACCAAATTCAATCAGCCCACCAAATCCACCTGGCAAATCTACTGGTGCACCTGGAGTTCCTGCAGGTCTGACAGATTTTCCTAATGAAGAGATTAGAGAGGCTACCGCTGAACCCTCTAAGTCAATGTCGACGCCAGCACTAGCGTAATCCATCTTATCTGTCATAACCCTGCCAGCAACAGGCAGGCAATGAATAAACCGGCTCAAGAGTAGAGTGCTTCAGCAAGAAGAGGCATACTGCAATCCAAACGATAATCAATACCTGAATGAGTCCCTTGGAACTCTTCCCAGTGGTGTTCTATACCGTATTGTGTCAATAATTCAACAAATGCCCTGCTGCCATATTGGATGCCATATTGATCAGCATTTCCACAATCAATAAACAACAGTTCTAGCGAAGACAAAGAATTATGATTCATTTTTACTGATTCAACAGGGTCATATTTTTTCCAATTATTCCAGAGTTCTAAATCAACGGTACACGTCTTTAAGTCAAACGGCAACGTCAATTTAGCAGTATTACTGTATGAAGCCGACATTGCACAAATCATCAATGCATAGAAGTCATCACCACCTAATTTACCGCTATCTTTTACGTGCTTCAAGAACTTCTCTAAACCTCCAACCCGGTTAATCTGAGTCGCAGTTTTATGGAAATCTGCTTGATATAGGTTTTCAAATCCAACATCACCAGAGTGTGATGCTATCGCATGCCATTGTCCAGGGTGATGTAGAGCATTGTGTAGCGCACCATATCCGCCAGAAGATTTCCCGAATAAAGCAAATCTCCCATTGGTCGAGTATCTTTGCGATAGTTCATCTTTCAAAGGGCCATTGAGCCAAGAACTCCATTTTCCTAGAATAGGGGAATCAACAAATTGGTTACCTCCAAGAGAGGTGAAACAATCAGGCATCACCAATATAGTCGGCTTCATCATTCCATCATTGACTAATCTTTCATGTCTTTGCGGGAGGGTTTCTGAAAAAGCCCGCCAACCAGCTCTGGCTAGTCCAGAGGAAGTAAATGGGGCGAGGTAAATCATTACTGGTAAGCACTCGCCTTGGTCAATTGCTGCTAATCCTTGAACGGGAATATGGACTAAAACCTCCCTTGTAAGGGGGTCTCCAATTGAATTAGTCAGTAATTCTGAGTTAAATGAAAACCGTTCAAGTAGACCCATCGTCGGTGAGAAATTATGTTCGGGCATGATAGGGCTAATCGGTCATTACTGATTTGTTAAACGGTTCCGCAATATTACAATGGACACGGTTTTTTTGTCGGTAATGTGGCTATAGAACCCACGAACTTTCCAGTGGAAACCTAGGGGTAGTAAGATTATACAGAAGTAATCATATACCCTCGACGAATAGAATGACAGTCTACCCAGACAAGAAAAGGTGATATCAATGTTGCAAGAGTTTGATTTGGCGGCGAGATGGACGTCGATGATTCAGGACCTGTACGCAGAGGCCGTACACAATCTTGCACAAAAATGGCCAGACGAACAATCTCTTGAGGTTTCTTATCGACTTATCGAAGGATTTGATGATGATTTTGCGCAAAACATCATCGCCCGACCGGATCTACATTTCCAAGCAGCAAATCAGGCACTACGTCAATTTTTGCAAGATGAAGGACATAATTCGATGTATCCATTTGTCAGGATAGTTCACCTACCAAGCGATCAAATTAGGACGGTTTCACAACTTAGAGCCGATGACATCAGCATGATGCTATCAATTGATGCAATCGCCACTAAGATTTCTGGGGTTCGGCCGAGGATTTATTCTGCATCTTTCTTGTGCGCATCTTGCGGCCATGTTACCGATATTAAGCAACCAAACGAGCAAGAATTAGTTGAGCCAATCGAATGTTCACAAATCGATGGTGGATGTGGGCGCCCAAAACGCCAAACTAGGTTCATACTACAGGAAGATGAATCTATACTAATCAATTCGCAATTTATTGAGTTACAAGAATCTCCAGAACAATTGAAGGGCGGAATCCAACCTGAAAGAATTATCTGCATAGGTGAGCACGATATTGCTGGAAAACTGAATCCAGGAGATCGAGTAAAGGCTAACGGCGTACTATTTATCCGTTCACAACGCAAAGGTGGAAAAGACACTCCGGTTTTCGATATATTTCTTCGAATACACTCCTTGGAGCGGCAAAATGTCCCACTTGAAGAAATTTCAATAACTGAAGATGAGGAACTTGAAATTAAAGAATTAGCTAACCGGTCAGACATTTATGAACTGTTCAGTGAGAGCATTGCTCCATCAATTTTCGGGATGTCTAGGGTCAAAGAATCATTAATGTTGCAACTATTTGGTGGAGTTGCTAGAATAAACCCTGACGGTACTAGAAACCGTGGAGACATTCACATTTTGTTAATGGGGGACCCCGGTGTCGCTAAATCACAACTTCTCGACTATATGTCCAAAATTTCTCCAAGAGGTCAGTTCACTTCTGGACAATCAGCATCAGCAGCAGGTTTGACTGCAGCAGCAGTACAGGATTCTGCAGCCGACGGTAGATGGACATTAGAGGCAGGTGCACTAGTTTTAGCAGACCTCGGCCTTGCAGCGATAGACGAATTCGACAAAATGAACGAATCTGACAGGTCAAGTATGCACGAAGCCATGGAGCAACAGACCATTTCAATTTCTAAGGCAGGAATAAATGCCAGTTTGCGTACTAGATGTGCAGTACTTGCAGCAGCCAACCCTAAGAGTGGTAAATTTGAACCAGTTTCAGATATCCCATTTACTGCCCAAATAAATCTTGCACCACCACTGGTTTCACGATTTGATATTATTTGGCTACTTACCGATATTGCCGAACAAGAAAAAGACGCAAAAATAGCTCGTCACATAATTAACAATAGGTTGCTAGGAACTAGTGAATTATTAGTAAATCAGGGCAGTGCTCCAGACCCATCAAGAAAATCCTCTGCCGCGATGAAGAAATCTCAAGAGGGCGATGAAATTCTTTCTAAAGAGTTGATCAGAAAATACATTGCTTATTCAAAGCGAACTATTCATCCAAAATTAGAAGAGGAAGCAAGGAATAGAATTGTTGCCTTTTATGTTGAAACTAGAAAGAAGGGTGGCGAATCATCTGACAGTGTTTCAATTACCGCAAGGTCTCTAGAAGCGGTGGCTAGGATGGCGGAAGCTAGCGCTCGTATTCGTCTTGCAGATATAGCCACAGTTGAAGATGTTGAACGCGCAATTCGTTTGACTAGAACTTGGCGAAATGAGTTGATGGGTGAAAACTTCGATGAGACCGCACTTCATACTGGTAAGAAGGCAACTGCAAGGAATAGTGAGAGAATCTTATTAGACATCATTGGTGATCTCCAAGCCGCTTCGACAGATAATCTCAAGGTGGCAAATCTAATTGATATTTTTAACGAGGCTCAAAATAATAATATCGATCGTAACAAGGTGGAAGATATGATTGAAAAGATGATTAGAGAGGGTCGTCTAATGAGGCCTCGCGGTTATGATACCATACAGAAATTGTGAATAATCAATCGTTGCTATCTTGAATGATGAACTACTGGGATTGGTATGGCGGAGCCACATATCACAGAGCCTGAAGGCGATGTGGCAGATGCTGGTAACCTAAATCCTCAACAATTAGGGTTTATGTGTGGTATAGAAGTTCACCAGCAATTAGCTACCGGGAAATTACATTCAAGACAACCGGGTGATTTGTACGATATCACAATGGATACCTTACCTGAAGATTGGCCTAGATTTTCACGAAAACTTAGAGCAGCACGTGGAGAAGGTGGCCGCATTGATATCGCAGCTAGGTTTGAAACCAAAAGAAACCGTTCTTTTGAATATGTCCAATCACCTAATTCAGGATTAATCGAACTAGACGAACAACCACCACTTACCCATGACAACGATGCACTAGATATTGCTTTGACTACTGCGGCTTTACTAGAAGCTAAACCCGTCTCTTTGCTGCAGACAATGCGCAAAACGGTCGTAGATGGGTCAAATACCAGCGGTTTTCAAAGAACAACACTTGTGTCTACCGGCGGTGAACTGCAAACAGAAAGTGGCCCAGTTGGTATTTCTGTCTTATTATTGGAAGAAGATAGTGCTAGAAAATTAGACACTTATCAAACCGATACTGGAGAATGTGTAATCTACAATCTAGACCGACTTGGACTTCCGCTAATTGAAATAGCGACTGATCCTGATGTCAAGACTCCAAACCATGCAAAGGAAACCTCAATTGCACTGGGCAGAACACTTAGACAAACTAGGCGGGTGCGCAGAGGCCTTGGTAGTATTAGGCAAGACCTCAATGTATCATTAGCCTGTGGCGATAGAATTGAAATAAAAGGCTGTCAAGATCTCAATTGGATACCAAGAATCATCAGGCTAGAAATGGCTCGTCAGTTACACTTTTATCGCTTAGCAAATACTCTTCGCAACAAATTTTCATTACCCGCTTTGCCGCCAGATAGAAGACTTGATGATGCGGCAGTTGAGGCAGAAGTTAGCCAAGAAATAGCTAAACTACTACCACTGAATTTAGTCGACGTAAGCGAATTATTCTCCAGTTGTGAATCAAAGATGGTGATAACTGGCTTAAGCAGTGGCGCCCAAATGATTGCTCTACCGTTACCCGGTCTTGACGGACTTATCGGTGCGAAACAATTAGACGTTGAAGGCGCACAATTACCAAGACTTGGTAGAGAATTAGCCGGAGCGGCAAAATTAGCTGGAGTCAAAGGAGTGTTTCACTCTGATGAATTGCCGGCTTACGGCATTGAATCAAGCCACGTCAGCGAAGTACGTAGCCAACTAAATCTATCTAATAATGACGCATTTGTATTGTGTTTAGCACCTAGATGGCAAGCAGATTTAGCCCTTGAAAGCGTTTTACTAAGAGCCCGAGCTGCATGGCATAGAATCCCTCAAGAAGTTCGCAATGTGGTGGTTAAGAAAGGCTCCCCAGAAGACGGTACAACCGCACCAATGCGACCACTTCCTAGCGGTGCTCGAATGTATCCTGAAACAGATATCCCAACCACTTTAGTAAGCAGTTCTATGTGGCAAAGTGTACTGGAAAATATGCCTATGACTGACATAGAGAGGCAAGACAGGTTGAGCAAGTACGATATTTCAGAGGACCAAAGCGAACAACTTCTCGCCAGAGAATTGGATGATAGTTTTGTAGATTATCAAAACGATTTACCCGCAAAGGCCTGGGCGACAGTCTTGTTGGAAAATGATGAAGTTGACCCCGCACTTTCCAGTTTAGTATTACTAGCAAAAGAACAGGGAGAACTTACCCGCGAAGCAATTAATGACGTAATTACAAATTTTGCTAATACCGGCGCGACAATGGCAGAAATCCAATCCTTTGCCGAACAAAATGGACTCAAACCAGCAGATACATCTTCTTTACAATCGGTAATAGATGCTGTAGTCCTCGAGCGAATTGATTTTGTTAAAGAGCGAGGCATGGGCGCAATAGGTCCTCTTATGGGAGTGGTTATGCAAAAGGCTGGAGCTGCAGATGGCAAAGCAGTCAGTGCCTTGCTAAAACAAGCAATCATGGATGCAACCAAGTGAATAGAATGCGAATAATCACCACATTTTTTGCCATTTTATTATTCCTATTAGCTCCTATTAGCGCCGCAGAATCAAATGATGATACTTGGCCAAGCGACTTTACTCAGCAATGGAATATAGATTTCGAAGCAGTTTATGTGTCAACTAGGCCGGTTATCATCGATGAATCAATTTACGTTAGAACTTCCTCATCAACAATTGATAATGCAGTACCAACAATATATTCTCTAGATTTTTCTGGTAACCAGCAATGGGAGGTAATCAATCCTAATTCAACCAAACAAGATATGTCACCAATATTATCTGTTAGTGCTGGAAATGGAGAATGCGGTAATTGGCCAGACATGTTGTTAATCGGTTGGTCTGATGGACTTTTCCAGGCGTTAAATCCAACAAACGGCAACGTCATCTGGCAACATAATACAGAGTTTCTAAATTGGGGGATAACTGGTAAAGCAACACTAGACGAGGACTCAATAATTATTCCAACAAGAACCGGAATCGATAAACTCTGTTTAGACGGGGAGCTAGATTTTTCCCAAAAATTAGGATTAGGCTGGAGAAATAGTCCAATTGCGCTTAATGGCGAGTATTGGATTGGAGATGAGTCGGGAACTTTGTGGCAAGTGTCTGCTAACCAATCAGTAAATTCATACTCTATTGGGGAAGGGAAAATCCGCCATCAGCCATTGATTATTGATGATGACAATTTACTAATTCATTTACAATTGCCTTCCGAAAGTGAACTTAAATTGCTAGACACCACAACAGGTAAGTTAACCACTGTAGCAAAATTGGGGCCGTCCCCAGCTATGCCCGAGACAATGAACCAATACGTAATTACTGCTGATGCTAGTTATTTGACTTTGATTGATTGTTTGGAAAATTGCCAGGTCATTAACCAAGTTCCTTTCACCTCTAATGGTGAGATTTCAATAATCTTTGATGAGTATATCGTCTTGCCTCATAATTCACAAGAGGGCGGATACGGCGTCTTCGCAATTTCTGATGAAGGAGAATTGTATCAGCTCGATACACTAAATTTTGCGGATGATTGGTACGGAACAGCTGGACTATCTGGACATGAAAGAAATGGGCAAAAGCAAATACTGGTGGTCAATGATAATGCTAACCTAAAATTCTTATCAACCGATTATGTATTAACCCTTGATTCAAGTAATGCAGATTCTGATTGGACGACCATCATAGCCATGCTACTTGCTTTAATTTTAATTTCAACCACTAGTATCCAACTTCTAAGAGAGCGGTTCCAATCTGCATTCAAATTCTTTATTTTGTTCATCACAATATTGGTCTACTTTAGCCTTGGAGATATAGTCAGTGCTTGGGCTGATCTTGTTGAGGACCCGGACAACAGCGACCCAGATGACGTTTGGTCGGAAAATTGGCCAGACGAATGGCTGGGGACACAAGTTGTAATCTTTGAATTTAAGGACGGGCTAACTGAGGTTGGCGGTTATCTTGGTCAAGAAGACGTCCTTCAATTAACTAAACATGCAACTAGTGAACAAGGCATTGACCTTGAGATATCTGATACCAGCTTTGGGAAATATGTAGTAAGTATTGATGGAAAATCAGGCGATGGGTGGGAGTACTATGTCAACGGTCAAGCAGGCACAATATCTGCTGAGTATCAATCAATTGATTCTAATGCAGTAGTGGTATGGAAACAACTCTAGTTTAGGTAATACTCAAGTCATCCTACTTCTAGGCCTGTATATGTTCCAGTCCTATGGAGTG
>JAQXFJ010000335.1 GCA_029250385.1 Candidatus Poseidoniaceae archaeon
TGCTTTGTACGCATAAAGCACAAGGTGATTTGATGATTGACAAGGTAGACCTGCTTTGCGAACTCTATCAAGCTAAATTTGATAGGTTGAAAGAGGTTGCTTCAATCAACGAGATTTCCAAAAAAGGTCCTGTTGAAATTGTGAGAGCGAGATTAATTCAAAATCTAGTTTTATCTGAATGGGACTTATCTGAAAATAATATAAAATCCATTAAAAATAATCATTTGGGAGAACTTCTTGGTGTTTTTGGACTTAAAAAATCAGGATCGATTAGAGAAAGGAGACAAAGATTGTACCTTCATTTATATCAAGATCCGAAAACCATGACGACCGAAAACTTGGATAAGATGAATAAAAATGACATCCATACAATGTGTAAAACATTAGAATTGCCGCTAACGGGCGATAAGCAGACCCTCTTGGTCAGAGTTGCTGGTGTCTTAGCATCACAACAAGGTTCTTGGGGCAAGGTAAAGAAATCATTGAAAAGGCATAATGAAAATGCAAGATCAAAGATAGTTATCCCATCACCTTTGGAGGATTACGAAGATTCTGAATCAGAATCACTTCAGGAGACTGTATCTAAATTCATTGAAGATCACCCACAAGGCTGGACATTTGAAGACGAGACGGAATTAAGAAGTGGCTTGGCTAATGATGGACTAGATACATCTAGGGTTGAAGTATCATCTAGTATTGACGAGGCTCTAAAGAACGTAAGCATCATTGAAGAGACGGAAAAGATAACCCCCTCAATGAATCAAACTCCACCAAGTATTTTTGTTGAAAATGAAGTGAGTACTCTCGAAAGAGAAGCTGCCCTGATTGAAGTCGAATCTAGAATTGCTGAAATAGAATCTTCAGCAAGGGATTTTCTTACTGTAAGTTCTGCTTCAAACAGTGATGACTTAGAGGCTTTCATAAATAGCCTATCCAACCATGGCATCCCTGTTGAAGTGAAGTCAGTACGTGCTTACATTGCAGATTTAGTGATGCAACTTGAATTTAGAATTGACTCTGAAAGGAGTGCAGTAAATGCTATGCCTAATTCGTGGCGTGAAAGAGAATCCATTAGACAATTTGAAAATGTAAGAAGTTCACTTAGAGATCAGTTGACTAACACTATTGATTTACATGAGGGAGATCTGGTGAAAGCAAGAATGGCTTTCGAAAAGATTGCAAATTCCATGGGTCTTGATTTAAGAATTCCAAGTATCTCTGGGAGGCTACATGCCCTGTTTGATCTACATATCGAATTGGCAGAAGTTGAAGGTTTGCAAGACCCTAATATTGCCAGAAGAAACCGAGTGCTAAAGATATTACACCATGGATCAATCCACATAAGTTCTGAAGAGAGACGAACTATTGAAAGATTAGAGAAAAATATAGTAGGCTTTGAACAACTTGTTGAAACTGTTATGGAAACTTCAGAAGGTGAGTTTAATGATTCTCAACAGTCGTTAATAATTAGATTCCTTGAATCTAGGGGTTATGAGGTTAATACCCCTGAGCTAAGACCTAAAATTTTAGCTTGTTCAGGAATAATAGGCGCTGAATTAGGATTTATATCCCCAAGTGAGATTCCAAGAATTGCACCAGGAGTCATTGTTTCAGAAAGTGAAGTAGATTCGATTATAATTCAATTAAAAAGTCTAGCTCAAGAGTTCAAACCAAAAACTGAAAATAAACTTGAAGAGATTATTTCAAATGATAATGAGTTGACTAATGCTGGTGAAAGAGTGAAATCAGCCAAAGAAAAAATTGACCATATAGATGATGTATTAGCCCGTTTAAGAGGCTAAAATTACCTAGTAGCGTAGAAGTTCTGAATTACCTGCGTCACTGTTTGGATATCTCTAATATCTCGATTAATCAAATCTTCTAGTATTTGTTGTCTCTGTGATACATGTTTTTCGAACACGTCTGGTGTGATTCCTGCTGCTTTACAAATCGTCTCACGCATCTTAGATGGAATCCCGGTTTCCTCAATTCTATCATTAGCGGGATTATATTTCCAAATGATGTTTAATCTTGGTTTTGTTCCTTCCATTCCAGCAACTTCCGCCACTTCAGTTATCTTTCTGGCAGTTTTCCCATTAACATGAAGTCGTGCTTGGATAATTATCAAGTCCAATCCTGTCAACATAATTGGAGGAACCAGCATTGGTGGATTTATCATTCTAGTTACTGTTTCTTGGGCAGTATTAGCGTGCAGTGAACCAAATGAACCATCGTGTCCTGTATTCATGGCTGTAAGTAAAGTAGCGGCTTCTGGTCCTCTTACCTCTCCCACAATTATTCGGTCTGGTCTCATTCGCAGACTTGATTGTAGGCAATCATTCATATCTACTTCAGGAGTTCCATCAGGCCTTTCTCTTCTTGTTTCCATACGTAACCAATGGTCATGGTAAACTTGTAACTCAGCAGTATCTTCAACGGTCAACAGCCTTCTGTCCCAAGGAATATACATTCCAAGACAATTTAGCGTTGTGGTCTTACCTGATCCTGTACCACCAGCAATCACAAAGTTTGCTGGCCTGCTATCAAGACCTTCAATCCAAACCCACATCATTGCTGCTAGCCTTGAGTTGACTGTACCAAATTTGACCAAATCCAACATAGTAAGAGGATCTTCTCTAAACTTTCTAATTGTCAAAGTTGGGCCGTCCGGTGAAATTGGAGGAATGGTCCCATTAACTCTTGACCCATCTGGCAAGCGGCCATCAAAAATTGGCACCATTCCAGGTCCATCTCCTAGTGGAACATTGGTAAAAGATGCGATATTTTTTGCTATTTGAATGCCGCTATCATCATCTATCCACACATTAGTTCTGCACATCCCATGTTCTCTGTGAGCAATTTTCACACATTGTGTACCACCATTATACATGACTTCTTCTAAGTTATCATCTTCCAACAAGACTGCTAAATCACCATATGGATTTGGATCAATTGATCCATCAACATGATAAATTGGTGAAGGATGATTTGGTTCAGTATAAATCGTTACTCTGCCGTATTGTTCAATTATTTTTTCTGACATTTTTCATCCCCCAATCATCTTCACTGCTCCAAGATAGAGTAACATTGAAGTGGACATCCAAAGGGGTATCCACCAAAGCATATCCCTTGCTCTACCCATCATCCTTCCTGAAACTAAAGCTCCAGTCGCTGAAGCCAAAGCGAAAAAGGTCGAAAATGTAGAGTTAAAGTTGGCTATTTGAAATCCTGATGCTGCAGGAGCAAATAATCCTACAATGAAAGCAATTAATACTGGTAATCCTATGCAAACAAAAAGAATTATCAAAATACCTCGACCTGCCAATTCTGTTTCTCTTTTGTTCATTAGATCATTAAGCCTCTCATAATCCATTGCCAAATCTGAAAGAATATTCTGCAAAGGGGCATCTTGTTCCATAGCGGTATCGATTAAAACTACTACTCTCTGTACCTGCGATGAACGCGTTTTGGAGGCAAACGCAGAAAGTGCTGCATCAAAAGAAGATGCGTGGCTGCTTTCAAGTGTTTCTGTTAGGAGCTTACCAAGAATACCGGGAGTATTCCTACCTTGTTCTAACATTGCCTCTTGTAGCCCTCTTCCCGCTCCAACTGCATCAGAGAGCGACTCTAGGAGGCCAGGTAATTGGTTTTCAATCCCTCGCCGTCTATTTCGCTCAATCATGGGCGGTATTCCACCTGCTGCGCAAGCAATGCCTATTACAAACAAATAGAGAACTAGTGAGTTCTCGTTAAACGCCTCAAGGAAATCAAATATCATTTCACAACCCCGGATCTTTTGTATGGGCCTTTAACCCAATGAGCATCATCCCAATCAAGGTAAACATTAGCCCGCCATTAACTATAGAATTAATTAAACCTTGGTCTATAGAACCGATTATTGCTTCTGCTCCATCACCAAGGATTTGAGGAACAAGACCTACGATTGCTAAAATTATCGGCCCAATCATGCCAATAGAAAGCAAGGTTTCTGGAACTCCGCCAAGTTCTTCGATGTACTTATTTACCGATTCATTACGATCTTCTTCCATTCTTTTACCTTGTTTTCTAAGAGTTTCTATCAAATCAGTATTTTGTGTTAAATTAGTATACATAGTATTCAATAATCTACGGTATCCTTCAGATTCAGCTTTATTCATCAAAGCTTTGACTTCAAATTCTAATCCCCTTGATTTACCTGAACTTAGTTTTTTCATCAATGAAGAAAAATCACTTGAAATTATCCCATATCCACCTTTGCCGATAGTGTGTAAAGCTGCTTCCAGACCAACACCTGATGACATCAATACGTCTAGCGTTCTAATCACGTAGAGAATCTCTTTCTTCTCATCGAGTTTTCTCAAAAAACCACCTCAAATAATATCTTCAATGAATTCAAAAATGAATGATTCATTAGAACCATCATATTCCATTGATGCGAAAACTACTTTCACATCTCTTTCTTCAAATGGGTCATGAATACACGGTTGACCTGATTTATACATGGATAATATTTTCTTATACTCATCTATTTTCATTTCACCTGATACAGTGTAAAGAGTAGATTCTGAACCTTCATCATGAAGGTTGTCACCTTCTTGGCCCCTAACAATTGTTCTAGTTATTCTTCTAGCAGACTTTACCTTAATATCGGCATTTGGTATCCTAACCCAGTCCGAACTACTTGTCCCCGTTGCTGGGCGGATAAAAAAATCCATTCCTGACATGTCTCCACCTATACCAACCACAGTCAACGAAGAACTTGAATGTGTTGGGAGTTATCGTTAGTCTAAACTAATCTAAACCAGCCGAAAGCTGGCTCATGAACAATACCGCTATCTGACATTTCCTCGATTTTTTCTTCGGTTATGGAACGCTGAAAACCTCTAGCTTCTGCATTTACAATAATTGTTTCAAAATCCACTCCGTCTCCTTGGTCAAGGGTATTGATGATATCAGTTATTGCTGTCTCAATATCATCACTCTCTTTTTCACCTGCAGAGTTGTCTTCATCTATCGTTGGTTCTATTCTTTGAGGTGCTGGTTTAGAAGCGGACTCTAATTTACCTTCTGCGATGTCTAGTGCTTGCATTACATTCAATCGGTAATGTTCTAAATCTAATTCTCCGTAATGATTCCTAGCAGCAACTAAGCCGAGTTGTTGATGTTCAGAAAACTCTGATTTTGACATCGATTCAATATTAGCATCAAAATCTAAACTTGACATATAATTAGACATTCTAATCATCATGTAATCAGATGTCTTAGCCAGCCAACTGGCATACCTAGACGAATCAATAACGCACATCTCTTCTGGCCTAAGTGAAGTGTAGACTGCCCCCTCGTCAGTTTGATATAAACGTGTTTTAGCGACCATCATCAGCAATATTGGCTCACCTGTTTCCAATTTTTCTGAAAGTTGTATTGTTAGTTCCTTTACTGAATCAGAAACATAATCTCCAACTGAAAAATAGTTTACTCCAGATGGGTCTCTTAATTGACCTTGGTAAATAACAGAACCGTTTGAGACATCTCTTCCTTCAATGCGCTCTAGTAAACCTGCAACGATGACACGATTAACTCTTGAACCTAACTTTGTGATCACAAACGATGGATCAAATTCACCAGAACCTTTCTCGCTTAATGTTGATTCACCATACTCTGAGGCAAATATGTGGACAGCAGATTGTCGCTTAACTCGTCCAGTTGATTGCATCAGTTAACCCCCCACTTTGCTCTAACTTCTGTGGCTAGAAGACCAGGGTCATCATCATACAATTCAGCATGATCAGCAAGTATCATCGCACCTTGTTCATCAACAATTGTACGTCCGTTAGCTTTTACAACCCTACCTAGCATCATATCTCTTAGTGATTGAACAAATTCCATTTTGCCTTCTGATTCTATTTTCTGTGCCATAGTGTCTTCATCTAGACCAGTAAGTTTGATGGAGGCAGCTTTATTTATCAATAATGAAGCAGTATTTTCACCATTATCTATTACCAACCTCAATCTAACATCTTGTTGAGATTCTGAAGAACCACAAGATGCACATTCTCCATCACGAAGTACTCTCCTGCACTCTAGACAGCGCAGGATTATTCCAGAATCATCT
>JAQXFJ010000361.1 GCA_029250385.1 Candidatus Poseidoniaceae archaeon
AATGAATACATGAGGAGTGGTAGTGAACTAACTACTGGACCAATTCCTGTGGGACAATTTGTTAATTTAATTAGATCCACTATTCGTAATGATAGTTTATTTCAAAACCAAGTGATAAAGGGGGAAATAACCCAATGGAAGGCTTATCCTAGTGGCCATACTTATTTTACCCTACGAGATTCAGATGGACAAATTAGTGCAGTGATTTGGCAAGGCCGTTGTAGTATTGATTCAAGCATTGGTGAGGGGAGTGTTGTTGTTGTTATCGCTAATTTAGACCTCTATGCCAAGTCTGGAAGAATACAATTAATCGTCAATCGGATCGAGCCAATTAACAAACTTGGGGTTCTTGAAGAACAACGCAAGCAGTTGATAGAATTACTTCGGTCCGAAGGGGTGTTGGACCGGCCTAGAAAGGCTCTGCCTTCGATTCCAAAGCACATAGCAATAATCACTGGTGTTGAGTCTGCGGCTCTAGCTGATATGAATCGATTAGCCGAAAATAGATGGCCTGGAATTCGAAGAACGGTCATTGGAGTTACTGTCCAGGGAAATCTGGCCCCAAATGAAATTGTTCGAGGAATTCTAGCAGCAGGGAAGTTAGCTGACTTAAAGGTCGCTAAACGACTGAACCAACCACCTGTTGATGTGATTATAGTTGGACGAGGCGGCGGGTCGCCAGAGGATTTGTGGGCATTTAATCTTGAACCGGTTGCCCGAGCAATAATAGCCTCAGCGGTACCGGTTATCTCTGCTGTTGGACACGAATCAGATATGTTAGTGGCTGATTTAGTGGCTGACTTGAGGGCCTCAACTCCTTCTAATGCCATAGAACGGTTAGTGCCTGAATTTGACCAACATCAAATGATGATGCTCAATTTTGAACTCCGTATCACTGATGCTACAACACGAATGTTTGTCGATTGGCGCAATAACTTACGCCTTTTACAATCTAGGTTACTTAACGCTCCCCTACAAGGAGTATACAATGCCAACCAACAGATTACCGACCTATCAAATAGGTTAACAACGGCGGTAATCAATAAGTTTGGCCAATCAAAACAGAAATTGGCATCTTTGGGTAACATCATGATGCTGGGTGCGCAGCAAAATATTGCCGCTGAGAAAACCAAACTTGCTGTATTTACATCAGCTCTTAATTCGGCTCATCCAAACAATGTACTGCAAAGAGGTTACAGTATGATTTCAGATGAACACGGTCAAATTATCTCGAAAACTGATGACTTGGATGAAGGTCAAAATATAATTCTTGCATTAGCGGATGGAACTGCTAAGGCTACGGTTGAAGAAGTAAAAAAGGAGAGCGGAAAAGATGAGTGAAGAAATGAGTTATGGAATAGCAGTTAAGCGTTTAGAAGAAATAGTTGCAGATTTGGAACGCGGTGGAATAGCATTAGATGAGACCTTGAAATTATATGAGGAAGGGGCTAAGTTGTTAGAATTCTGCCAGCAAGAATTAGCCAGTGCAGAAGGACGATTAAACGAGATGCGTCTATCAGAGATTGAGGAAAAGTTGTCCGAGTAGGACTAGAACGATTACTTGTTCACTAGACGGCTAATCTGTGACGCCTTAACAAGGTAAAAGCAGGTAGTGTCCAAAGAATAACCGAGGCAAACCAAGCAATAACCGAACCAAGTAAAACGCCAAATTCTGGTAATGACCACATGGCAATAATTGCGTACACAGAAACGCTAGCCCCTCCAAGCATCATTGGTGCCGCAGCACCCTGAGGGACTTGAGGGCCTTGAGAAATCCATAGTGCAACCATGCTGGTTAGAAAAATCGCGGGAAATGCGCTGGCTAATCCAGCGATAAATGGCAGCCCACTATCCGCTAACACAAGACAAGTGCCAATTGCTAATCCGGCGGCAATGCCCCGTACTGAAAGAATCATTAATGGAACTTTTTTACTCCCTCTAGGTGCTTCTCGGTTCTTGATATTGAACAGTACTGCCAGTATTGCTAAGGCTACTAAACCAGTGATGG
>JAQXFJ010000002.1 GCA_029250385.1 Candidatus Poseidoniaceae archaeon
GCAATGGCATTGATGCTGATTCTGTGCTTGAGTGTGGCGCAGGTGGCCGTACTGGTTCATGGAAAGTCAAAGGACCAGAAAAAACGGTCAGCCTAAAAGCAAATAAAATTGGTAGTGAATGTTTCCGTTTGTGGAAAGCTTGTGATGCCCAAGTCGGTGATGATTTCCATATTAATCCTGAAGAAATCGAAAAGAGATATTTTGGAGTATTAACCAAATTGTTTAATGTCGCTAGATTTGCCTCCCAATTTGATATTCCAAGCGACTTAGACACAAAGCCTGAGAACTTGAATATTGAAGATGAATGGATATTATCCGAATTTAACGTAATGATGTCTGAAGTAAAGAAATCATGGGCTAATTTAGATATTTACACAGCCACTCAAAATTTGAAAACATTTGGCACAGGAATATTACCAAGTCATTACCTGGAGATGGTTAAATCTAGATTATATGACGATGATACTGCTGCAGCATGGACTATTCATCGTGTAGTTAGGGATTTCATGAGTGCTTTTAGCCCTATATGTCCGTTCTTTACTCACCATATCAGCAGCACTATCTATGGCCAATCTGCTGTTGATGTTGATGCATTCCCTAGTGCTGCGACTTCTAATCCATCACGGGAAGAGGAATTGAGATCTGCCACAGCAGACTTACAAGCCTTCAATGGTGATGTTTGGGCAACTAAGAAAGAAAATGGTATCTCTCTAAATCAACCAATTTCTGGTATTGTCATACCAGAAAGTCTACATGGTTTCTCAAATATACTTACATCAATGCATAGTTTAGAGTGATTATTCTTCTTCACTAAATAAATTCAACAAACGTGTTTGTTTAGTTTTTGGCGTATCAAGTTGCCCTAGCCTAAAACCAATTAGCCTTATATTCCGGTCTTGTTGTACGTTATTGGCAAACAAACGCTTTGCTAAACCAGTGAACACCTCATCATCATCCATTGCTACTGGTATTGATCTGCCGTGCGTATGTGTTTCAAATCCAGTGTAGCGTATTTTCACTTCTGCCAACCGACCAGATACTCCTGCTTCCCTTGATGATTTCATCACTCTACGCACTAAACTAAGTAATGAATCAAGAACTATTTCATGGTCCTCTTTATCAAAATCAAAGGTATGTTCTTTACCAATTGATTTTCTACTCCTAAGTGGACTAATTTCACTCGATGTTTTTCCTTCATAAACCATCATAATCCAGTTGGCAAATCGTTCACCGGTAATTCTGGCAAGAGCAATTTCGCCATAACCATAAATTTCATCGACTGTTGTTATGCCCCATTCAGTCAATTGAGTCGCTCTTTTCTTACCTATCCCGGGTACTTCTCGGATATTTCTTGATTCGAAAAACTGACTTACTTCGTCGGGAAGAATTCGAAAAATACCCTTGGGTTTGTTGACTTCACTAGACATTTTTGCTAATATTCTATTTGGCGCAATACCAAACGAAGCTGACAGCCCTATTTCTTTGATTATTTCTTCTTGTAAACTCCGACATAAAGCTACTGCTGCATCCCAGTCTCCAGAAACGCGATTAGTAATATCCAAGTAAGCTTCATCGATACTTGCTTGCTCAAAATATTCCGCCGGCTTTTGTAAAATTTGCATGACTTTACGAGATGCTCTGGAGTATAATCCCCTACTACCTCTGATGTAAGTTCCGGTACCATATGGCACACCTGGGCATCTGCGCCACGCTTCACTAATTGCCATTGCTGAACGGATTCCAAACTTACGAGCAGCATAGTTACAAGTAGATACTATCCCTCTTCCTCTACCGCCTTCAGGATCTGACCCAATTATCAAAGGAATCGCATCATCAAAGCCATGATGTAAGGTTTCAACAGCCGCATAAAATGCATCAAGATCACAATGAACTATGATTTTCGGTTCATCCATGGTACCACACTATGTGTAAATTATATTGCCACTGGTTATTGAAATTAAGGTTATCAAAGATGCTTTTTGTTAACAACATAGTCACATTTCTTGCCCTTCAAAACAGCCATTATATTTTTTGCGATATCAGTACCTACCCTTCGCTGCGCTTCTATTGTTGCTGCACCAATATGCGGAGTACCGTGAAAGTTTGGATGTTGACATAATGCATAATCAGCCTGAACAGGTTCTACCTCAAAGACATCTAATGCCGCAGTAGTCAAGGATTCATCGTTAAGAGCCTTGAGAACATCGGCTTCATTGACTATTCCACCACGTGCACAGTTGACGATATGATTGCCACATTTCACTCCGTCTCTAGATTTGCCTGGCATTTTATTAATCATCTCATAATTTACTAAGTGGTGAGTCTCCTCAGTCAGGTTACAATGAATCGATATGTGCGTACAGTTAGAAAAAAGGTCTTCGACTGATTTGTGCAACCTAGTATTCTGACTTTTGGCAACTTTAGGAGGCAAATATGGATCAAATGCGTGGACGGTCATCCCCAAAACTTGAGCAATTGCTCCAACACCTTGAGCAATTCTGCCAAAACCGACTAATCCTAGTGTTTTTCCAGACAATTCCGAACCCTTCATGGTTTTTTTTGCCCACTGCCCATCTCTAAGCGACCGGTCAGATTTAGGGACTTTGCGAACTGATGATAAAAGGTGTCCAATGGTCA
>JAQXFJ010000031.1 GCA_029250385.1 Candidatus Poseidoniaceae archaeon
GTCATTTCTCTAATGGCTACTTAGTGACCGCATGGGCTGGTAACAGGGCAGATGCTTGTTGCATAATCCACGGGTACTCGAATGGCAATATCAACGATGCCGAAAGGCCACCATTATCAGCAAGTTTTTACGCCAATTCGTTTATTGAAGGAGGTCAAGGTAGGTATGACCTTTCTCGCCTCGCCACTAAATTTGACCCAAGTGGAGGGGGTCACATGAATGCTTGTGGTTGTCGAATCCAGGCGCCAGGGCTTGATGACAATTTAGCAAAATGGCTTGAAATGTGGGGCGACAGAGATGCTGTTTTAGCTGCTAATCACAACACTGCAAAGATGTAGAGGAAACCCAAAAAAGCATGAATGAATATTAATGCCATAATAAAATCAGCGGCCCTTCCATGTTTTAATTTCTCGTTGGCAAACTTTTCGCCAGCTATCCGTTTGCGCTTGACTGTTTTTCCTAATCTTGTCATAATTAGTAATAGGGCGAGGCCAAGAGGGCCAATAAATCCATGAAGACTTGTTGGCCAAATTTCTGCAAATATGTCGCCACTAGATCGCCACCCTGCGACCATTCGGCCGATAAAGGCGACCAACACAACAGCAATTCCTGCCCATAAAATAAACTGGCCATTTTTTTCATGTTTTTCTAGAGCATCTTTTCGTATCTGCCCCTTCATGCTTTTACTTGTCTTGCGCCATGAGTACTGTCGCCAAATCCAGAAAATTAGCGCACAGGCTAATACTGGATGAGCCAATAATGCAATGGTTCGAACGAAATCCATGGTCTCAATCAGACTCTGCTAGAGTCTCTTCATTCATGAACACTAGTGATGAAAAACATGTTCCAGATAGATTTACTGATAATTGTTGCCGGTTAATTGAATAGCGACTTAACTAGCCGTCAATATGTAGGGGGTGTATAACATGCAGGAAGGGCACATGGCAAATTGCTTAGAAATTGCTTTCAAACACAATATTCCCAAATTACAACGCAAAGCCAGAGTTGCTAAATCCCCAGATTGGCAAATAATGGATAAAAGTTGGCGAAGCATTCTCACAATTGCGTTGGATGAAGTGGAGATTCCTGGTGATGATGAAGATAGCAACACCTCACGTTCAAACAGAATGATGCGTCGCAGAGGGCGTGGTTCAGCAGGTAAATCCTCACTAGACTTGCTACCAAGTAGTGAGGAAATAACTTCTGATAGTTCTGAACCAGCAGCTTATAGATTGGCGGTTTTATTAATTAATAAACAACTTAAGCGAGGGGAGTGGACTGACGAGTTGACTGCGGCAGAAAATGCCATACGCGAAACCTGCCTTACTACTGGAGTGGACAAGGTTTGGCACCAAATAGGCGAGAAAACCGCCTTACTCGCTCAGTTTATCGGCTTCCCTGTGGCCAAAAAGAAAGCCAAGACCAAGAAGAAAGTATCTCTTGAAGTAGCCAAGATTGACGTTTTTGACAATGAACAACTAGGTCAAGCGATATCCCAATTATCGGCTCTTTGTGGGGAGGCAGCACAACAAATCGCAATTCAAAAGATACAATCCCAAATATCCTCTAGAAGGAGTATTGAAGCGGGGGAAAGCCTGTTATCTCTTACCGGTGACGCATCAGTAATATCTGTAATACTTGCAATTGCTAGTGGATTGGACTCAGAAAAAGCACTGAAGGAATTGTCTAAGAGCGATAAACAATTAGCTGCCCAATTCAAAGACCTTGTAGATTTAGTCAACGGTAAGGTAAATGATTGGAAAAGCAGCATCAATGGGGGCGATGATGGTCTCTCAAAAGCTAGAAGAAGATTTGCTTGGCTAAATTTTACTGACGAGGTTGAAAAATTATCACCTGCTGAAATTTTAGCGGGAATTGAACTATTGGAGACCATTCCCAATTCCCAATTACAAGTGCAGAATTTGAAGTGGATTCATTTATCTGCATTAGCGGCAAGTGGTAAAAGTGATGAGGCCGCAGACGCCTTGGTCACTTATACACTTGATAATGGGATAGATATTGACAACCTTTACCAACTAGTATCCCAATTAAATTCTACGGCGGTTGAGGATTGGCTTAAGACTCAATTAAATGTTCTTGATGAGGGAGCATTGGTGTATATTGCTCAGCACGAAATATCATCATTGAATTTGAAGAATGAATGCTTCAAGATGCTACAAGACAGCGGCGGTGAAGCATGGGAAGAATCAAGCGTTGCTGCTATAGCAGTCTTTGCTCAAAAGCTCGAGTTAAGAAGACTCAGTAAAATTTTGATAAATAACGATCTTGCACCAATGTCGCATCCGCATGAAACCTTGTTGTCATATCATTTATTGGCCACTAATCAAGAGCATCAACTGTGGGAAAAGTCAATTGAAATGAGGCAACTCGCGCTAAATTCAATTCACAGTACCGCATTGCCAGAATATTTGTCTCCAATGTCCCAAAGCCTGGTCATGTTAATGGAAGGTAACAAAATAGATGACGGGCACTTCACTGTACTTGGTAAGAAAGGCTATCAAGCACTAAGACAAGCAAGGAATGCATTGAAGCAAGGCGGTACAGGAATTACTTCAAGAACTCACATAAATCATCTAATAACTAGCGTAGAAAAAGCCGATCTTTCGGCATTAGAATCTAACCTTTTGATGGCCTTAATCTCAACTTTGAAGCTAAATCAAGCGACCATTTCTCTACAACATGGGGATGCAGATGAAGAAATATTTGCAACTTTAAACAGTTTAGTTATTGGGTCTGAAATTCCAACTAGATTTATTCGCGCGATTCGCCAATTAGTCTTCGAATATGATATTGGCTTGGAACAACTGGTTACTTGGTACCAACAAAACGACCCCCTATCTCCTTGGCATACTTTGTCTAGAGCAGCATTATTTGCTCAAAACAATGAGGAATTGAATGCTGCAAGAGAATACCGCAGAGCTGCAGAAAGTGAAGAATACGATTACGAGCATTCAATGATACTATACCGCAAATCAATAATTCATCTTGCCCATGCTGAACAATGGAGTGAAGCAGTTGAACTACTGGATACAAAACCCGCATTACGTACCGCAATAACCAAACGTTTCCAACTTTATCTCAAAGTTTCATTTACTGCAAGCAATCAGAAAACCAACGAAGCAACCCATTTATTGAAAGAATTTGTTCGTTATTCAAAAGATATTGAAGAAGAAAATGTTGAGGGTGAAATGGAAACAAAAACCATCACATTCTTTGCTGAAGATGAACTAGATACGCTGAGAAATTATCCGTTTGAACATTCCAGAGAATTGCCTGGTGATCCGTTTTTAGGGCGTGTTACGGCGGCGCTAAACGCGATTCAGCGTAATAAGCGTCGTAACCGTCATAGTTTTGATAACAGGTTCCGCAATGAAATGCAACAAACCCCACCAACGATAATGGCAATTTATGATATCGCTAGTGATGCTGCAGAAAAGAATCCCATTGAAGGGTTAACATATCTCGAGAGAGCGCAGAATTCTGGTAAATTTAAACAATCAGAAATGAAGACATTATACGATGCAGAAAGAGCATTGTTTGCCACTCATAAGTTACAAATTCCTAATTCCTCACGACGTTATCTTAAAAATTTGGCATTGCCACCCTTAGTCGTAGTAGACACCAACATTTTGGTTGATGCATTGGTGGATAAAATTGCTCACAATCTAGAGCTAGCTAGTGAAACAAGTCTAGACTTATTTGAGCATGATAATTTCCACAAAGTACTCAAAAGCCGTGCAGATGCAGGCAGAATTAACCTTTGGTTACCTTCAACAGTAAAACACGAGCTGATTGAATTAAGTAAACGTCACGGGAAGTTAAAGGCTAAATTTAGTACTTCATTAGTCAAGCCTGAAGTACTTGAATCAGTGCTTGATGATAGTAAAATATCGAAGCTAGTTGATGAAATAATCTCAGAGTACAGCCGCTGGAAACCCCTTGATATTCACACCGAAAGAGACGCTGTGGATGAACAATCCGATAAAGAAATCAGCCTTTTCTTGGCTGAATTTTCTGAAATATATGATGAGTTAACCGATATGAAGTTAAGACGAGATCCTAATCAAAACCGGACCAAGATAAATGGCCAAGCGATTTTCCCAGAAGCAGCAGATCGTGAAATTATGGCAATATGTCGTCACCTAGCATCGCAATCTTTGGAAGGCCTAGGCAGCATCTTAGTAGCAACTAGGGATGGCGATTTTACCTTGGCGGCGAGGGCTTTTGAAGAACGGTTTGGTTATGGAATAATTAAGAATAGCAAAATGCTAAACTCTTGGTTAAACTAGAACTAGTTTCTCCATGCTGCGTAATATCTTGTGACGTCTATCGATTCTTGGTAGGTAAATTGAGTAAAGCCATGTAGGTTTATCTCACTAAATGAAGCCTTTAACCAATCCTCTTTCAGCGGCCAAGGGGGTGATTGTATCATTTGTCTACCGTTATCTAATCTACCAATACACAATAAAAACCCGTCTTTATTGAGTAACTTGGGTAAATTTTTAGCTGCGAGTTCTCTAATACCTCCATCTGGAATTGCTTGCAAAATATGAATTTCTACAACCAAGTCAAACTGTTCTATCCATTTGGCTGGGGGCTCAAGAATGTCCGCAACCTGCCAATCTACCGAAGACTCTGAAAATCTTTCCCTGCACCAATTAATACATTGCTCTGAAATATCAAATGCAGTTACTTGAAAGCCAAGTTCTTCTAAGCCGATGGCATCATCACCAAGTCCACAACCAACAATTAACGCTTTACCACCAGTGATATTTTCCTTTACCCAATCTATCATTATTGGATTAGGTGACATCCTTGCCCAAGGAATCATTGACGAATTTCTGTTAGCTAAATCGTATAGTTCATCAAACCAACCAATCGGATCATTATTTATCGCCGCTTTTGCGGTAGAAATTAATTCTTCACGTTCAATTTCTGTCATGTCACTCATAATTATCACATGTATGAGATAATTGCATCGCCAAATTCACTACATTTTAGCAATGTTGCATCGTCCATTAATCTTTCAAAATCATAGGTGACGGTTTTTGCCAAAATAGCTCCTTCCATGCCCTTGACAATAAGGTCTGCAGCAGCAGTCCAACCGATATGTCTTAGCATCATTTCAGCACTCAATATTACGCTTCCAGGGTTTACTTTATCTTGGCCAGCATATTTTGGTGCAGTTCCGTGAGTTGCTTCGAAAATGGCAATTCCAGTATCATAGTTGATATTCGCACCAGGTGCGATTCCTATACCACCAACTTGAGCAGCCAGTGCATCAGAAATGTAATCACCGTTGAGATTCATTGTAGCCAGTACAGAATATTCTGCGGGCCTTAGGATAATTTGTTGTAACATTGCATCAGCAATAACGTCCTTGATGAGGATTTCATTACCATTAACTGGATTTTTCATTGTACACCATGGGCCGCCATCAAGTTCAGTAGCTCCAAACTCTTGTTTGGCTAATTCATAGCCCCAATCTCTAAATCCGCCTTCTGTGAATTTCATGATATTTCCTTTGTGAACCAAAGTTACAGTGTCTTTATCATTTTCAACAGCGTATTTTAGCGCTGCACGGACGATTCTTGCAGTGCCTTCTTGTGAGATTGGCTTAATTCCTATGCCTGAGGTATTTGGAAATCTAATCTTATCGACTCCCATCTCATTTTGTAAGAAATCAATAACCTTCGCAACCCCTTCAGTACCTGCTTCCCATTCGATTCCTGCATAAACATCTTCACTGTTTTCACGGAAAATAATCATGTCAACATCTTGAGGGGCTTTAACTGGAGAAGGAGTACCATCATACCATCTTACAGGCCTTACACAAGCGAATAAATCGAGCTTTTGTCGCAACGCAACGTTAAGTGAACGGATTCCGCCACCAACTGGAGTTGTCAATGGTCCCTTGATTGAGACTAATCCTGACCTCATGGCTTCTAGTGTTTCTTCAGGCAGCCACTCACCAGTTTGATTGAATGCCTTTTCCCCAGCAAGTACTTCATTCCAGTGAATTTGTTTTTCTCCAGAATATGCTTTACTTACCGCAGCATCTACGACTTTTATCATTACTGGGCTGATATCAACACCAATTCCATCACCTTCAATGAAGTGTATGGTAGGGTTATTAGGCACATTTAGCAAGCCATTGTTAAGGGTAATTGTCTCTCCAGCCATTCCAATCAATACATCCGAGAGGCATTTCCTTCAAGAATGAACCGCCCGTAGGAGCGTCATGTTCGGCCGTGTTGAGTGGAAAGGTGAGAGTAAAGTCGATTGTTTTAATGAAGCTGGAGATTGTATAGAAATCGACTGGGATAATGGACCAACCCCCGTACAAATAGTATTACAGATGATTGGTGCGTGTTCATTGGCCGATGTTCAAACCGGATTGAAAGATCGTGAAATATCAAGAATTTATATCGAACTATCAGGGGAAAGAAAAACCGAGGCGCCAAAAGTTTTCACGGCGATAGAAATGGGCTATTTTATTGAGGGTGATGCACCCAAGAAACTTGCCAAAAGGCTGGTGGAAAAAAGTCACGAGAAATACTGCACAGTGTCAAATATGTTCAAATCTACTGTAGATATTTCTTCAAAAGTTTTTGTTAATGGTGAAATTTGTTGAGGATAGTGCTTGCATGGCCTTGGCTAGCATATCTCTTAATGCCTCATAAAGTGGAATCCAACTACTTGGGATTGTTTTAGGCGCTGGCTCAATTAGTAGTGAATTATTTTCGCTGCGAACCTTAGCAAACGGCCTTAGTGGACCTGAACCATCGACTTCGATTATTACGGAGAGCTCATATTCTTCATCGCTTTTGCTTACTTTGGCAGTTTCTAGATTGAACTTTGCCTTGGTTGGGATTTTGCTAATGATAGATTCTTGATCTAAAGAATGAAGTTCTTTCTTGACTAATACTTCCAACAGTTGAGTAATTGTTTCGTCTGAAATGGTGGGGGTCGATGCTTCAGTCACGGCCGGTTGTTGTGTGGTAATAGATACCTGTGTTTCTGCTAGAGGTTCTGCATCGTCATCATTTGATAATAGGATGGCTAGATTTTCATTTTGGAATTCTTGATTTGATTTTACTGCAGCAGGGCGGTTGTTTACCACGCCTAGTTCAGCAAAGATATCTATGTCGTCTTCCTCAAATGAGTTTGGTAAAACAAAGGCTTCTTCTTGAAACATATCATAAACTCACATTTCATTATACTTAACATAATGTTCCCCACTGTCGCGGTATGCATCACGATAGTTTGATGAAGTAAGGGCATGATAAGGGTCAAAGGTGGTGACATTTTGGGCAAAGCGTGGCTACTAGAATGCCGAGGGTAATTACGGTAATTTTATTGTTTGCTGTCCTAATTCTCATGCCCATTCACGAGGTGGACGGGTTTCCTAACGGTGTAGGAGATATTGGCGAACAAGGATGCTTGTGTCATGGGGCAGAAAATGACTTAACATCCGTGCAGATAGCAGGCTTGCCTGAAAAATTTGAGTCTAACACGACATATTTTCTGCAATTGATTGTTGATAATCCACAAATTGAGGTTAATGCAAGTTCTGCTCAAGGTGGCTTTAGGTTAGTTGTATCATCTGGAACCATATCTTTCAATGACACCAACACCAGTCAAATAATCGGTGATGGATGGACACATACGGAGTTAGGAAATCAACAACGGATTTGGAACCTTACTTGGCAATCTCCTAGTGATAATACATCATTAAGCGCCCTGACTCTTTTTGGCAATGCTGTAAATGGTAATGGTGAATTTACTGGGGACGGATGGAATAAAATAAAAATATACGTTCTTGGGGTAGAGAACTACAATACATTTGATCAGCCCAAAAATAATATTGAACTTAACTTATTTGACAAAGCGATGCTTGGACTAGGATTGCTAGTCTTG
>JAQXFJ010000038.1 GCA_029250385.1 Candidatus Poseidoniaceae archaeon
CGCATGGGTACAACACCCGCCAATTGGTGGGATACAGTGGATCTCAAGTCGTGATGAAGTAATAATCAAGGTGAACTGTTTGACACACAGTGCAGAGTGTCTTTTTTGATTACTTCTTATTGCGCATTGTCATACTACGCTGCAATAATCCACCACTATTGACTGGCTCATGGTTAACCTCATGAACTACAACTAATTCTTCTTCCTCTAGGCCTAATTCCCGATAAGTAATAGTTAGAACGGTAAATAATGCGGCAAATACTGTCACCCAAAGTAGGAATGGTATGAAATCTAGTGGCGTGTCGAAGTTGGCCCAATAGGTGAAAAAGTTCTGATTCTGCACTATTGCACTACGCATTGCGTCAGCATCTGAATCACCGATAGTTGAGGTGGATTGGATTTCAAAAACCGGAGTCAGATCACTAAGTGATGGAGGGGTTTGCATGTCGTTGCCATCTCTAGTATCAAGGTAGAAGCGGGTGGTTGAATCGCCGGCGATAATCAAACCTGAAAGCTGTTCTGATTGTAGAGTAATTTCACTACCCAAATAGATCGGTAGAGCACTTGGGGTGGCATCAAGTAGTGAGAAGGTTTTCAGTAAATTCGCTTGAATTGATCGCTGAGTTGGGTCAACTGATGCTGAGCAATCATAGACTGGTATGCCCTTTAATTCTGATTCTCCTGAACAAATAATATTGGTAACCGCATAACCTGAAACATCAACTTTGTTGCTATTTCCCGAAATAAATCCACCAGTAGTTCCAGCAATTTCCTCTTGCGTAATCAAACCCAACGTCGCATCGAACATTCTGTCATTGCGCCAGGATAATTGGGTCGAGCCGTCTTCTTGAATCAACTCACCTTTCTGACAAATATTGTTTTCACCCGTGCAAATGGTGTAATTTGTACCATCGCCATTGGCAATATTATTTGAGCCGAAATAAGTTTTATTCGACTCTAAAGATGCCCATCCAACACTCATGTCTGATGAGTCTCCTGCAGCCAAAAATGCGCTAACTGGGTCGTGCCAGCCAAGTAGCCAACTATCAACTGATTGGGTCAAGTAAGGCTGTGCGCCAAAACTGTTGATGAGAAAATCACCGACGAATTCGCCAAATATATCATTGACAATTAATTGTTGAAGGGCTCTTGCTTCATTGGTAGTAATGTTGTATGCCGCGGCAATTGTGGCTAAATTCCAATTATCTACTGAACCTGTAGTACCAAGATAACCAGGTGCTGACTTGCCAGATAATTCACCGTACAGAAACTGTGCTGCACCTGCGGTGGTAGTAAGGCCAAGAGGGCCGTACAAAATCTCTGCAGATTGTTCAGCAGTCAAATCTATGGCTGGCAGTAGATTTAGAATTTCCCAGTCACCACCCTGATTCATACTGTATTGAAGATAACCACCGCTAATTGGGTCGCCAGCACCGAAAGTGGTGTTGACAAATTGCTTGGCATTGATGGTTCCAGGGGTACCAAGTAATGCAAGTTGCAAGGATGAGTCGGATTCTGCCCATCGACTAGCCCACTGATAGATTGCATCATATTGCTCTTGATTAAGGCCAAAAGTTGACACTGCGTCGTCTGAATTCTGTGCTAAAAATGCGCTCAAGCCAAAACCAGTACCCCCAGAATTCTGTGCTTGTAAGCCCTGTGGAGAATTTGTTCCGTCTCCATTTAGTAATAGATTAAGGCAGTCTACTCCGGCGAAATCAACATCGAGTAAATTGTTTAACCGCTCGGCGATATCATCACTATCCCCGTACGGTGAGCCACCACCATTAGACTGGAAATCAAGTCCAATACCGATATACATAGCCCAATCACGAACGTAAGTTTGCGCATAATCAATACTTTCTGTTTCAAAGAGACCATCCCCGTTGAAATCAAGCATTTCACTGGCTAAGTAACCATATGCTGTAGCTCGCTTTAGAGCCACAGATTGACTTGGGTTGTTTTCTACCTCAGAAAGTAATGCTTCAGGCTCACCCATAGCCATGAAGGCTACTGGGCCTAAACTTTCAACCAGTGAGATATCGAACTCGGCGTCTAATGGATGAACTGAGTTATACAATGCTTGGTCAAGTCCATCAAGGAAGTTGGCCACTGGTAATAGGTTGCCATCAAGCGTATTGGGCAGTATTACGCTTACTTGGCCAGCAGCCTCCGCTGCGGTTAAGGCTCCATATGCATAGGTGCCAAAACCAGCACCACCAACCGTATTGGCCATCGTGGAAATGAACTGGGC
>JAQXFJ010000058.1 GCA_029250385.1 Candidatus Poseidoniaceae archaeon
TAGATGTGGTTGATGATATAATCCCACATCTAAGACCCGGTCATGTTCTTATTGACTTGGCAAAAGGCTTAGCACCTGGAAAGCGATTAATCTCTGAGGCGATTAACGAGAAATTAGTGGCTGCTGATAAAAGTAATACATTGGCTGTAGTAACTGGGCCAACAATTGCCCCAGAAGCCGCTGGTGGAGTAATAACAACTGCACTTGTTGCAAGTGAAGATGAATCAGTAGCAAAGCGTCTTGCTGAAACACTAACCACTCAAACTTTCATTCTTCACTCGGCATCAGATCCTGTTGGAGCAGAACTCTGGGGTGCATTCAAGAATGTCATAGCCCTAACCTGTGGACTTGTTGATGGCCTCAAGAAGATTGGGAGTTTAGGAGGGGACAACCTCAAAGCCGCGATTTTCATGGCAGGTTTCAAAGAAGGGTGTTTATTATTACCGCAACTTGGAGCTAAAGCTGAGGTCGCGTTTGGTCCAGCGGGACTTGGGGATCTTTACGTCACCGCAACATCACCATATGGCAGAAATAGACGAATGGGCGAGAAATTAGGCACCGGTTTAACCGTTGATGAAGCATTAGCAGAAATGACTATGGTTGCCGAAGGCGTTAGAGCTGCGAGAATGTTCATCAAAAGAGCTGAGGATGAAAGTATCAAGGTCCCATTTACCACAGCAATCAATACTTTACTTGACGGCGAGATTGATGCAGAAGAATGTTGCAGAAGAATCGTCGGCCTAAATTGACCGCTTTTTGAGTCGGTGTTGTTTTGTATATCATCACCATCAGGGTATCATGGCGGATGATTTGACTGAACTTGAAGCGAGACTCTTTGAGTGGATTAGACAGTCTGATTTTGAATCTGTGCCATGGTCTACTGCGAGCGCAGCAAAAGCGTTTAAAGTAAAAAAAGATGAAATATATGAAGCAGTAGCCGCTTTAACAAGAAAAGTCCCAGAGCGAATTCAAGTATTTTACAAAGAAGGCGCAGTTCACATTGCTGCAGAGTGAGTACTCATTCTTCTTCCTTTTTCGAGTACATTTCCACAGCCATAGAAGGCGGTAAAATAACACTCCACCACTTAGGCCTCTTCACGTCTCCTTCTTCAGTTACAAATGAGCGGATTAGCATAGAGATAAGATCTATTATCACTACAACTACAAAGACTACAATTAGTAAGGCAAATGCCTTGTTGTAATCAAATGGTGGATTGATGTAATTATCGATGTACATCCCAATACCTCCAGCACCTACAAGACCTAAAACCGCCCCATGCCTTACATTATACTCAAACATGAATAATAATTGACTTAAAAGGTGATTACTAGACTCTGGAATCACTACATGGAATAATTGTTCAGAATGTGTCAAACCCATTGCCAAACCAGACTCTAACGGTGCGTTATGAACTCCTTCCATGGCCTCATACTGTAGTTTACCTAAATATCCAATAGTGTACAAAGTCATGGCTAATATCCCTGGCAATGGCCCAAAACCCAATGCGATTGCAAATAATAAAGCCCAAATTATACTGGGTAGACTTCGTAGTCCAGCTAGTAAAACTCTTGCAGGCATTGC
>JAQXFJ010000062.1 GCA_029250385.1 Candidatus Poseidoniaceae archaeon
AATCATACGCTAGATAGCTACACAGAGGAAATAATCACACAACAGTTGCCACTTGTGGCTGAAGCGCAATTAGCCCGTTCTGCCGATGTTTTTTGCGAACCCGGTTGGTTTGGTATCGATGAGTCAGAACAAATACTCAAAGCAGCAAAATCTCATGGCATGAATCTAAGAATGCATATCGACGAATTTTCTGATGGGGGTGGCGGGGAACTAGCAGCTAAACTCCGGGTAGATACCGCCGACCATGCACATTATACCAGTGAAGAGAACCGTGATAAAATGACCAAAGCTGAAGTTAGTACAGGATTTTTACCAGGTACACCATATTCCATGGGGTCTGATTGGCCTGATTTCAATTCAATGATCGAAAATAATCACTTATGGACAATCGCTACAGACTTTAATCCAAATAATCAAATTTTAAGCATGCCATTTGTCGCCTCATGTATAGTACAGAGATGCAGTGTTGATCCATTAGCAGCACTAATTGCTTCAACAATTAATCCTTCATTTACCACTCCCCATCCAACAAGCATGCGGCATGGAGTTATTGCTACTGGAGCAGTGGCAAACTTGAATATTCTAAATTCAAAACATTGGGAGTCTTGGTGTTTGACTCCTGGGCACTCGCCTATTTCTGCCAACATACTCCATGGCCAATACAACAACTATGAATATTAATTAATTACTTTCAGGTAGATAAAAAATACAAATACCTTAGCAAAACAAATTATGTGATTCTCATGCAATATTTAGAAACAGTAGTATGTCAAGCAAAAGAAGGGAAAGAAGCTAGGTTCGAAAGAATGGTGAAATCTAGAATAGAATTGGCTAAGCGACAGGACGGATGTATCCATTCCTGGTATGGTAAATCTAGTAGTGACGAATTCTTATTTCTTATACAGACTGTTTATGAAAACTTAGAGTCATTTCATATGGTAAAGAAAACCGTTGATAACACACTGGATCCAAAAGATGGTGGACTAGAGTCGTGCTTAGCTGGCCCTCCTTTACTTGGTTTGTTTGAAGTAACTCCTGATTCCCTAAATATGTCAAAATAACCACATCGGTGGCGTCGTATAATCAATGTTATACGACATTTGCTAAATATAATGATTCCAAGCCCCCTCAAATATCACCTCAAATAGAACGCAGTAGCTCATTTAGTTTGTTTGGCTAGAATGAACAAATTCAAAGATATGGAATTCTAACCAATTTACCCCCCACTTAGGGCGGAAAAAAGGTAATTATGGTGAATTTGCTATTGGATTGAGATTCTTAATGGAATAATTGATAGTTATTCACTAACTGGTGATGTTGAGTCGAATGTCTGAAGTATCTGGTTTTTGTTTGAAATGTAAAAATTATGGCCCAATAAGTAACGGGGAATTAATCAAGATGTCCAATGGCCGCACTAGAATGGCCGGTAGATGCTCTAAAGAAGGGTGTACGGGCAAGATTTCTAAAATTGTCAGTTGAATTTAAACCGATGCGATTTAATACACCGGTTTGTTCGGTTTGCTTGCGGGCTCGTGGTCTAGGGGTT
>JAQXFJ010000074.1 GCA_029250385.1 Candidatus Poseidoniaceae archaeon
CTTCAGGAATCGAAGTTGGCTGTATTGTTGAGATTATCACTGGTGCATTCAAGGGCGAGAAGGCTCGTATCTTGAGCGTTGCAGAATCAAAGGAAGAAGTTAGTATGGAATTATATGACCAACCAATTCCTATGACTGTTAACATGCGTGGAGATCACGTTAGAGTTATCGAGAGAGTCGAGTAATGCTCTTTACCTGCCAAAACCCGCTTTGATAAAAGTAGGACATGCAAGTTTTATATGTGCAACAGCGTCAACACTGGGTCATGGAAATGAAAGAAATTCTAAATCCAAAAGGATGGATGATTGGTTTAGGTGTGATTGTGATTTTAGCTGCTTTAGGCAATATAGCCGGCGCAGAAACTGTCGCAGAAGATGCATGGGGTGAAGACAACATAATGGGTAATGAAGCCGCTTATGAAGAAATGTGGGGTCTTCACTTGATTCCGCTAGGAGTAATGGCAATTGCAACAGGAGTATTCGTCAAAGGCAAGGCTCTTTCACAAATGGCAATGACTGCTTCTGCTGGAATTGTTGTTGTCATTGGTGGTGGAATGGGCTTTATGACTCAACGCCACGATTACGGAACGGCAGGCGGCGCAGCGACCATTATTCCTTTGATAATGATGGCACTGGTAATCGCTCTTGGGGTATCAGGCTACATGCACAAGGATAACGAAGAGGGTGCTTGAGATGGAACAATTAAAGAAAATTTGTAATGTCAAAGTTTGGCTTATACTCGTTGCAGTAATTCACACAGTAGTTGGTGTACTCGCCCAAACAGACTTCTCAGTTGATGCTGAAGCAGAAATGGCCGGAGTATTTTTGGTGATCTCGACCTATCTATTCTATGCAGCATTCTTCACTACCGGGGAAGCGCAAGCAAGACTTGCAGCCGTATTAGCTGGCCCAATTTGGGTGTGGTTCATGGTTTGCGCATTGTTTGAACTGGAAAGTGGTACGGGCGTGGTTTGGGAGTTAAGTCCTGAATTATTGCCGCCATTGGTGTTCTGGGGCATGACCGCACTTAGCGGGTTGCTACACGGCAATTTCCAAAATTTGATGTCTAGCGAAGAAGCGTAATACCCGGTTTGAATAATCACGCCTTAGATTTTGGTCTGATGTAAACGACGCGGCGCGATTATATAGGGGAGTTTAGTCGGCAAGATGCCCACGTATGTGAGCAAGGAGTTGAAATAATGCCGAAACCTTGGACATCGCATCTAATTAGAGATGCTCTAGGAGTCAAGAAGTGTAACGGCAGTATGGAAGCTGCGACCGAAGACCTACCTTTGGAAAAGGCAATTGAAGTTGCCCAGAAGAAGCACGGCGAAGGTCATCTGACCGGTGCGGACTTGAAAGCACAGACACGAGAAGTTATTGGAACATGTGTGTCAATGCGTGTCAAGATCGACGGTCATTGGGCAAATGAGGCGCTAGCCATAATCAGCAAAGGAGATTGGGACGAGCGCTTTAATTGAACAAATCACGGACCGCGGAAGAGGATAAAACCTCGTAGACCGCAGGGGTGAAATAATATGGAAGAAAAAATAACTCAGGCAATAAAAGACGCACTTGAAAATGCGCAAGAGAGAAAATTCGTCGAATCTGTCGATATAACATTCACTATCAAGGATGTCGACTTGAAAAATCCTAACAACCGTATTAAGGAAGAAATTAGACTTCCTTCAGGTCGTGGAAAAGAACTGAAGATAGCAATGTTCGCTGCTGGTGAAGCAGCAACTAAGGCTAAGGGTGCAGGAATTCATGTATTCACTCCTCAGGAAATAGAGGAATTTGGTGGCCAAAAGGGTAAGGCTAAGAAGATGGCTAACTCATTCGACTTCTTCCTATCAGAAGTCCCACACATGGGCCTTATTGGAAGATACCTTGGTATAGTTCTTGGTCCAAGAGGTAAGATGCCAAGACCAGTCCCGCCAACTCTAGATCCTGCTGCTATTGCCGCAGGTCTGAAATCCACAGTAGTAGTAAAGTCTGGCGACAGAATGACTTTCCATGCGGCCATTGGTACTGCCAAACAAAGCCAAGAAGAACTAGTTGCCAACGCTATGGCAATCTACAACCGGGTAATCTCTAAACTAGAACGTGGTATTGGCAATATCCGCTCACTCTACATCAAGACCTCTATGGGGCCAGCTCAAAGAATCGAGGTGATTAATTGATTCCAAAGGTAATGCCATGGAAGAAAGATACAGTCAACGATCTCGTTGATTTGCTAAAAAGTGGTGAAACTCTAGCGGTTATCGATATCCACGGTGTTCCAGCCGGCGCAATGATTGGCATGAGAAAGGATCTTCGTAACTCAATGAAGATACAAGTTGCAAAGAAGCAACTGATGAAGATAGCTTGGGACCAATGTGGATACAAAGCTGAGCAACTAGAAAAATTGTTTGAGGCGGCAATTCAACCCGCTCTGGTATCATCTGCTTCACTAAATTCATTTTCTTTGTTTACTGAATTAAAGAAAACTGAAGCTGGTAGAGCTGCAAAACCTGGCGATATTGCGCCACATCAAATCGTAGTTGAAAAGATGGATACTGGTATGCCACCTGGACCAATAGTTGGTGACCTGAACTCTGTTGGAATTCCGGCTAAGATTATGGGCGGTTCAGTACGAATTCAAAAGCGTACAGTCGTCTTGGAAGAAGGCGATGTATTCGAAGGTGAAATGGGTATGATGTTGTCAAAGATCGGCATCAATCCTATTGTCACTGGTTTGAAACTTTGCGGTACTATGGAAAATGGCACAATGTTTGAGCCAGCCACCTTAGATATCGACTATGACCAATTCAATTCCGACCTGATTAGTTATGCAGCAGGAGCATTCAACCTTGCATGCAACATAACATGGTTTACTAGTCAAACCATGCCTACTCTGGTCGCTAAAGCCAGCGGCGAAGCACTCGCCGTGGCTGTCGAAGCAGCAGTGGTTAACCATACCACTGCTCCACACATAATCGGTAGAGCAAACCGTGCTGCATTAGGCATCGCTGGTTCGCTATCTGCTGACGCACTCGATGACGAGCTAGCAGCAATGCTAGGTGCGGCTGCTAATGCAGCTGCTGCAGCACCTGCTGCAGTCGAGGACGCTTCTGAGGCGCCAACCGAAGCCGCAGAAGAAGAGGAAGA
>JAQXFJ010000085.1 GCA_029250385.1 Candidatus Poseidoniaceae archaeon
TATACCAAAGGTAAACGTCGAGAAGCAGACAAATTGATTCGAGATGAAATCAAGCGAGCCGGAACTAGGGCAAGAAATCATATCTCTAACATTCAAGATATTGCCTTCAAAGCCAATAATATGCCGCTCGCTCAAGTAGCAAAACTAGCTACTTCAGAGATTGATTCGATGATTGAAGATGTGGACAAATCAGCGACTGGAATGAACCATGCTTTCTTTTCAGGCTCAAGATCGGTTAAGGTTTCTGATTTGAAAAAATTAATCAAACATGATCACGATGTCATTGAAATGGTCACCAAGGCAATCAATATATCCAATAGTGCAGAACACGCATTTAGTACCAGTAAACCAGATGAAGATGTTAAGAATTTTATTCAACAATGCCAACAGATGATTACTAGTTGTCGTGGATTTTATAATTCACGAGCTAAGATTCTTGGTGGTCTACGTCAAAAAGCCAAGTGAGATGATGAAATGAGTAATAAGTTTAGATGGAGAGACAACCCTAACATTATAGCAAGATTATTGGATGCCAATAATATCAATACGTGGAAGGCTCAGGAAGTAGTTTTGAAGCCAAATGAAGCGTGTGTATTTATTGTTGATGGAAGAATTGGTGATATTCTAACTGAGAAGATAGTTGGCAACATCGCTGGTGGATTCAACCGGTTCTTGGGCGAAATGATGGGCGTTACTGCTAAGGATAGAAGATTACTATTTGCCATGACTGGACCTGCCGATATATCGGTTCCATTTTCCGCTAATCTACCAAATGGTAGCAAGGTTTCTGGATTTGCCAATGTGCGAGTTCAGTTACGCAATGATGACATCCCTAAATTGCTCAACATGTTTGCCAATAGTGCGCCTGTTTTAGACAGAAAGCGCCTAGCTGAGGTATTACACAACGAGTTGATGATGCGAGTAATAACCCCATCACTGGCAGAGTGTTCAAGCGATGAAGATTTACGAAATGCTGCTTTTCAAGATAAATTTGAGATGAGGACAGAGGTTGAATTGCGCTCAACCCTCTCAACTCTTGGTTTTACCTTACTGAAGGCTTTTCTTACCGCCAACCAAACGGATAATGAAAAAATCACTCAACTAAATGCAGAACTTTCTGCCGCCACACAAACTGAAGGAGCCCACGCTGATGCATTGATGGAAAGAATAGCCATACGTGAAGCTGCAATGTTAAGAAGAATCGAATGTGAATTTAATATTCAAAAAGCCGAAGCAGCAGGTAAAGTTACTGTCGAATTACAGAGCGAATTGAAGGATTTACGTAAACAAGAAGCACGTTGGGAAGCTGAATTAAAGCGTGATGAAGGAAAATTAAACCTTCGAATGAAAGAGTCTTCACACAAAACAGACCAAGCCATGGCATTGTTTGAACAGGTTCAAGCAAAAAAACGTGATAGGGTTGCCCAAACCCAAGAGCATCAAAATCAACGCATGGACAAGCAAAATGAATTGCAGGTAAAAATGATGGAAATGGCTGCCCAAAATGATGCGCTAACACCGGAAGTAATGCAGGAATTCTTGCGGCAACAAACCGCTCAAAAAGCAGTAGATGGCATTGGCTCAGAGTCACAAGACAATTCTCAGAGCAATGTTAATAATTCCATCTGCCCAAGTTGCTCAAAACAAATAATGCCTAACTGGAAAGCCTGCCCACACTGTGGAATCTCTCTCTAATCGTACAGACTGTTAATTAACAAACCCCAAATGGCTGTACAATGCCAATCCGTTGGGGGTCAAAGCCATGGAAGTTATGGAGTAGTCATTGGCAAAATCGTCACGCTTTCAAAGGACTGCGTTTGCCATTGGCATTATTATTCATGGTAGTCTTGGGATTAGGCCTAGGATATTTAGTGATTAATTATTTTTCAGAATGGCGCAACTGGACTGCGTTTGATCCCGAGACACGATTTGATTCGATGATTCCAGTGATTCCATGGATGATTCTGCCATATTACACATTATATTTCTATTATCCAATGGCAGGATTATTTGGCATGAAAAATGAACAAACCCAAAGAGAAGTGGTTATTTTTCACCAAACATTGCTAATTTTAACGTTGATGATCTTTATTATTTTCCTAACTTTACCGGCCGAAGTGGATCTTAGAGATTCTGTGTTAGACACAGACCTAGGAATTTGGCATACTTGGTTTGAGTTATTGTATGGCGTTGATAATCCTTGGAATGCTTGGCCCTCACTACACATAGTTCAAAGCATGCTGGTAGTTTTAATTGTTCACCGGTGGTATAGAAATGATGGTACAAGAGCAAAAACGTTACTTGGCGGACTATGGTTTGCTTGGTCATTACTAGTTATTTCGATTACCACCACAAAACAGCATTACGTATGGGATGCAATATCAGCGCTAATTGTTGGTTTCTTGGCATGGAAGTATTGGATAAAGCCAGCCTTGGATAGATGTCATGAGCAAGAGGTTGTCGAGTTATTCAACCATCTGTAAGTTAGCCAAATACCGCACTTACCGCATCCCGATTAGTTAGATACAAAGTCAAACTTATCCCAGCCATAATCATCATCCATGAACCTACAAGTTTGATTGTCCCCGTGGCTCTTCTGAGGAAATTTATCATAACTTGACGCCCAAGACCGACCATCATGGTTACGGTAATCATTAGAATTAGTAAGCCAAGCATTAAGCCACTAATACCTAGAGTTATTGCAGCTCCGCCAAGG
>JAQXFJ010000091.1 GCA_029250385.1 Candidatus Poseidoniaceae archaeon
GATGAAGAAAAGGCATTGAAAGGTTGGTATTTCTTTGATTGGGCAAACCAAGCATATGCTCTAACAGTAATGACGGTGATTGCTCCAGCCTTGATGGCAGCATTATACAATACTGCAACTGGTACTCAATCTGGAGACACATTTTATGCTTGGGTTTTGACCTTTTCCATGCTCTTTGTCGTGGTAACTGCTCCGGCACTTGGAGTAATTGCTGATAAAATGCCGATTAAGAAAAAGTTACTGAAATGGTATACAATAGTTGGAATTATCTTTACTGCAATGATGGGTGCAGCCCCATATTTTGGTTCTCAAGGATATTTGGTTTTAGCACTAATGTATACCATTGGAACCATCGGTTTTACTGGTGGTAACGTAATTTATTATTCCTTTATGCCGTATCTGGCTCCAAGACAATGCCAAGACCATGTTTCTACTTGGGGTTATGCATATGGCTTCATTGGAGGTTCTATGATTCTAATTTTCCATCTGATAATCTTGATGGGGACTAGTTGGGATACTAATTTCCAAATGGCAATAATATTCTCAACCTCCGCAATTTGGTGGTGGGGATTCGGCTTACAGATATTCAAGTGGACGCCAGAACCAGATATTCCATCTTCTATGGAATGGAAGGGCTTGAAAGATGCTACTAAGGTGGCTTATAGTCAGGTATTTCAAACATTCAAAGAAATAAAAAGGTTCAAAGTTTTAGCATATTTCCTACTCGCCTATCTGCTCTTTTATGATGGGGTAAATACTATCGCCAGTATGGCTACTGCATTTGGTGAATCGGTGCTAAGATTAAACCAAAGTATGAACGTTATGCTTCTTCTTACAGTCAACATTGTGGCAATACCTATGACTATCGTATTTGGCAAGTTAGCAGACATAAAAGGTACCAAATTCGCACTTATGACTGCTTTATTCATCTACTGTTTTGTTGCTATTGTAGCAGCAGGTTTTGCCCCTCTTGAACTAGAAGGTGAAGAAGATGCAGAACGTTATGATTTTACTTTTGAATGGGATAATGCTACACAAGAGTATGAACTAACCACTTTGTATGACCGCGGTTATGAGAGTTGGGTTGGAGAAACATCAGCAGGAGATTCTGAATTTAGAGACAATTTCCAGGAATATTTCCCAGAAAATTCGACAGATTATGGCAAGGAAAGTTCAGGTTCATCAACTATTGGAACTGGTTTACTCGTATGCTTAATGATACTGGCTTTTGTTGCAATAATTGGTGGAGGGGTAATGTTCATTCAAAGTAAAGACCTTGGCAAGATCGGTGTTGTAGCAATGATTGCTATTGTAGTGGTCGGTATTCTTGGTGCATCACTGCTTGCAGGACAATCAGATGAAGCAGAAGATGAATTACATAACATCGGAGTAACAGACGCCAATTCAATTGTTGCTAATTTCGACAATATTAGTGACCATAGATTTGCCATTATATTTATTGATGGACCCTTGGCAGGAGAAAACGAAATTGGCGATACTCATCCAACCATTGTGGATCAAGGTGGCCCAGTTGATGGATGGGCTAAATTCATGCGCAACAATGTCTGGCAACCGCTTGGCATTACTGTGGCATTGCAATGGATTATTCTTGGTATGTTTGTTGGAGTTGCGATGGGTTCAGCCGGAGCACAAGCTCGTTCGATGTTCTCTCAATTAGTCCCAGAAACCAGGACCTCTGAATTCTTTGGATTCTTTGGTTTCCTCGGAAAATCTGCTGCTATGATAGGGACATTCCTGTATGGTATTACAAGCACGGCATTCGATAGCAGAGTAGCAATTCTGTCCATCACAGTCGTGATCTTAGCCGGAACATATCTTACCAGTAAGGTAGATTTGGAAGAGGGAATAAGAGTCGCTGAAGAAGAAGATGCCAGAAACCGACTTGCGCATGATAATCAAGAAGCATGACCATAAACCTTGAGTCGAGGGGATAGCCATGAAGAACTTCGGGCTAGTCCAAACAGTTGGGACCATTTTATTACTGGTGTACACAATGATTCTGTGGGGCCTACCATTAGCCCCAACAATTGCATTATTTGATATTGTGACTGATGCAACCTTGACAGATAATGATAATTTGAATTACATTATTTATGGATTGGCAGGAGGTTTAGGCTTCATGACTTACATATTGAGTTTGTTAGCTATGTCTGGTTTATCTCAAAGATTGATCTACGTTAGATTTTCCGAGGATAAAATCGTCGCTAACCTTAATTCTTGGACAACAATTAGATGGGCTATTTGTGCACATCTTCATCGATGTACTCACCCAGTTTTAGTCCATACGATTCCATCTTTCATAAGTAATGCATATTACCGTTTAGCAGGTGCTAAAATTGGT
>JAQXFJ010000117.1 GCA_029250385.1 Candidatus Poseidoniaceae archaeon
CTCCCAGTTAATACCTACCTTGGTGAAATCTGTTGCTTCAGCCCCACACAATTGAAGGGACATTGAAACTTGCTCACCATCTGGGTCTGAAACAGTTCCCTTTAGGGTGAATTGTAATCCCGTGGCATCCCATGTTGCATTCATTCCATCAAAACTCATCTTTAGCGTTACAGTTGGTGGAAGACTTTGTTTCTCTAATCCATAGTCTAACATGTAGTCAAACTTCATCATATTATTGGCACTTGCAGACCCCATTATCATAACCATTCCGGGCTTTAGCCCATCCATAGGCAAGGCAATAGTTACCGGTTGGTTACTAGCCATTGAAGATCTCATAGAGCCCATATTTCCGTCTTGGTGAGCATGAGCACTAACTGTCATCTCAGCCACTAATCCAGTAGGTGTTACAGTAAAGTCGATGTTTTCACCATCGGTAATGTCTGCTGTTGCAGTAAAAGGTTGGCCAAAGGTGAAATCAAGAGTTTCAACAGGTACTGCGCCAAATGGGTCGACAATTCCGCAGGTTGCCACTGTTGAAGTGGTTCCTGATGGAGAAGTAACCAGTAGGTTCCCAGTTTCGTCCTGCCTCGCACTCCATCCGGCATCAGTAAATGTGCAGTCTAGATTCCAACCATTGGAATCAGTAGCCCAGTCTGCTAAATCATCCGCAGCAACAGTGAGGTATTCGGTTCCGGTCATTAACGGAATTATTGAATTATTATTTGGATGATAAGATGTCCATTGGGGTATATCGTTAGATTCTGGTTCAGCGGTGGTAAAGTCAATGAATAGGTTACGACCCATTGGCCAAAGAGATTTTTCATAATCGACAGATTGGTATATTCTTAGTTTACCATCAGGCAGGAATTCTTCAGTAGGAGCAACAAAGTCAACTCCTTCTTGTAATGCCACGCCATCATCTTCCATTGAATAATTAGCAATTCTAAGTCCTTGTAAGGCGGGGAAGGTCAAAACTAATTCTGCGTTGGTCATATTCGTTACATTTAGCGCCAAGGTAAAGTCTGAAACACCCTTATTTGGCAGTTGATCAAACCTCATATTCGCCTCTTCACCAGTTTTAACAAACATAGTTATTTGCAAATCGTCAGTTGCATAAGTCGGAATTTCTCGGCAGTCAGCAGATGCGCCAAAGTTACTGCACTGACGCTCATCAGGGTGGTTAGGGGCAATTAAGTCAACTTCATCTAGAGCGATTCCAGATTCAACGAATTCCATGTCATTCCAATCAACGCCACTTGCAGTTCGGTGTGGGACTCCTTCTCTTACACCTAGTCTGGTATCCATATCTTCGATACACATTGGACCAATTTCTCTTACAGCCTCGCGCTCATCAGTGCTTAGCCAATCATTATTGCCGCCAGGAGCGCCATCAAATAATTCGTCTAAGTTGTCACGTACAGTTGCAGAGTTGCTGCCGTTTACGTAAGCGGTTGCTGTCATTCCAGCATTAGCCCAATCCTCTTCAATATCGATGTTGAATAGAGCAAAATTGTAATCGAACAAATCTTCGAAGGTATATCCTGAACAGTCAACATCGGTAAGACCATCGCTACCTTGCCTTCCTTCAGTATTTTGAGTTTCGTTAACTGTTAGTTCATTGCTGCTAATCGCTGAACTCATGCTCATTAAGAGCATGAGGATGAACATGGTAATCGCGGTGGCGGGAACATAGTTACGTCTTGCTGCCATGCCTATCGGTATGGTCTGCTTGTCTAATACTCTTTGGCTTACATAATGACAAATAGCCGTTTATGGTTTGATTTGGTTAAGGCGGAATTTGAACCAATACCAAGGTATACAGGTCCAAATCAACGCAGACAACCAAGAAATCAACCTAGGAACTCCACGGTCAACATCATCCAAGGTAGTCTCAAGTAAATGATGAAACACTCCATTCGGCGAAAGAAGGTCGAGATAACCTTCGAGTTTAATCATCTCAGTATTATTGACTGCTCCAATTTCGACTCCCGAGGCAAAGGCGACCATGGAGGTGACTAAAGCCCACAAAAAGGTAAACAAAAACCACATCCCTACGCCAAAGGCAACCGAAGTTCCTTGATCTTTGGAATATGTTGAAGCAATTAAACTAAACAAGACATACCACAATAATACCAAAGCAACACCGATAAAAGAAATAATTATGTCAATAATTTCTACCGATGCTTCTAACCGATACATTGCAATTGCTGTCGAGACTAACCATAACGCCCAGACCGGAATTAATATTGAGGCCCAGTACCCCAGTGCGATGCCAACAGATTGGCTACTTCGCGGCATTGGTTGAGATAGTTTCACTTCTAAAACACCACTGAATCTGTCTCGACTTATGCCATCAAATGACAATAATACTCCACACATGGTGCCAGCAAAAACTACACCCAAGCTAGTGTAAAACAAGACTTCTGGGACATTATCTGGAGTAATTCCACCAGGTAACATCACGTCTGGGTCTGAAAATCCCCACGCCATACCTGGTATGAACAAGATAAGAATTGGAAACATGATTATCATTCGATTAGATTTCCATTTGGAAAGGCAAATTCGCCGTGCAATTGCATAAATTTCAGCAGGAACCAAACTCATTCTTCCTCACCTCTATATCTCAACGGAAGCATACTAACAGGGTCAATTTCCATGCCTATTTCTTCTATTTTTAATCCAGTTGCATTACACAGCATCTCAACGATATCTGGTGCTTTTGGATGCCAAAAATAGATTGTATGCCCATTATCTAAAATCCTAGACATTAGTTTGGAGTCTGGCTGCAAAACCATAGCCTTCCATTTATTTGCGGTATTAGTTGATGAAATCAGCTCCCCCTTCTTGTTGAGTAATTTCTCAAAATCAGGCATTTTTCCTTCTCCGGCAATTTCGATTCTGTTACTTAATCCTAAATCTCGTTCTATTTCTGAAATTTTCCCCTCTGCCACAATTTGTCCTTTATGGATTAATGCTAAGCGGTCAACAAAATCTGCCATTCCAGAAACATGGTGCGATGAAATAATGATACTTACTCCATTATCTGCGAGTTGCTTAACCATCTTTTCGACTGATTTTGCAGCAACCGGGTCTAATCCGTTGAAAGGTTCATCCAACAGTAATATTTTCGGGGCGCCCATTAATGCGATGGCTAGGCTAAGTCGTTGGCGCATTCCTTGGCTTAGAGTGTCTAATCCATCGGCTAATTTAGAAGAAAGACCTACAAGTTCAAGCAATTTTTTTGAGTCGATGTTGCCTTCTCGCATCTCGGCAAAACCCATCATGGTTTCCAACACGCTTTCTGAACCATTCCATCTAACTTGTTCTGGCATATGTCCAACATTACACCTTAACAAATAATCAACTGGTTCAAGGCGTTTATTCAAGTCATCTCCGTTGAGTCTAATCGTGCCACTGTCCAAAGGTATTACTCCTGCTAACATTCGTAATAAGGTTGTCTTGCCGGCGCCATTTGGTCCAACCAGGCCGAGAATTTCGCCTTTAGGTAAGGTGAGATTCAACGAGAATACTCCGGGTCCTTGTCGCTTATTCCAAGGTTTGAAAAATGTGGGTGATGGGATTTCGTGGCGAAAAGTTACCTCGATTAACTCGAGCGCCGCTTCCGCCATGACTCCGCTAATCCGTTCATGCTTGACAAACTACCGTCTATTATCTCAATTAAAGCAAACCTTCTTCTCTAAAAACCAAATCCTGTAAGCGGTTAAGGTGCTTGGCTCAGTATTAGTTTCATTGTTCATGGTAGCTGTGGTCTATGCTGTTGTTTATGTAAAACACAGATATTCAAACGATGATTCTGAGTTGGATTATCGCAATGCTTACGGACAATATGGGCTTGAATTTTTGATTGGTTGTGTAATCTTTTTGTGGATTGTTCCCTATGGCATTCTGGTCATTGTGCCCCTCGTGCTAATGCTATCGACAATAAGTCCCGCAGGCCGGGCTTCATGGAAACAGTTTGGTAAAATTAGAGCTTATGCAGCAGTATGCATGGTGGTGGTTTTGTTGATGGGTGGCTTTGTTCCAACATCCGAACCAAAATCGCCAGAGGAATGGGGTGAGCCACTTTTTACTGAAAATCCCAATGCGCCAATATATCCTGCTGGCAAGCAGTATACTTGGCTAATGTTGCCCGATGAGGGCGGCTTAAACGTAGAGATTGTCCAATCACTAACTATTAGATCATCCCATCAATTTTCTAAATTTTCATTAGCGTCATCGACATTAACTATTGCCGATGTGTTCAATATGCAGCAAACAAGGATGGACCAAGCAATTAAGTTACTTGATGAACAAATAGTATTCAGCATCGACCCAAATGAAATGAAGTTAATTCCAATTGAGGACAAGTCCAGCCATATATTCCAAACTAATTCAGGTAATCATGAATTGGATATTAGATTGTATGATTTACGCAGTTTGACTCTAAGTTCAGACCCTAATGGAGTCAAAGTTGGGGAAGTATTCTGCGCTGCAAAAGGGTCATGGGGCGGTGAATTAGACTTGCTGGTTATTGTTCGCCCACTAGGCCATACTGGGATTTCTCAAGATAAGTATGCAGAAAGCCTTACTGGTCAATGGATTGACGCAGATTGAGGGCGAGTTTGAAAGTTTAGGCTAACCTAAAACATATATATGGGGCACTTTTCGGAT
>JAQXFJ010000128.1 GCA_029250385.1 Candidatus Poseidoniaceae archaeon
GTATACCGCTTGACTATCAAAACCCGTATGAAGATTATTACTATGTCCACAGCGAGGAAGCAGTAGAAACAGAAGATACACCAGAACAAGATTCTTCAAGTGAAGGGGCGCCCCCTAAATCTGAATAGTTCTGACGTTGGAATTTCTTTACAAAATAAGGTGATAGAGTTGAAGTCTGCAATACTTTTACTCGGCTTTAATCGCACCGATTATTTTTCACAAGTACTAACCAGCCTAGAAAAAAACCAAGCCGCCTATGAACATGATTTACATGTTTATGTCGATGGCGGTCCAAATGCTAGACAAGCAGAAATTAAGGAATTAATAGCCAATTCAAAATTTCCCGATGCAACAATCGTTTGCCGAGCCAATAACTGGGGGATTGGGAGGCACCTAATCGACGCACGTAGAAGGTTATTTGACGAACAAGGATATGACAGAATACTACTTCTAGAAGATGATTTAGTACTTGGAGAACATTATGTTGATACCATATTTAGTATCGCAGATTGGGCTAGTAAATACGACGATATCGGAACAATCACGGCATATCATATCAACGAGCATTCAATACAGGAGCAAAAGAGCCAAGAAAATCACTTGATTGCCACTAACAGGCATTTCTGGGGCTACGTAATAACTCGTGAAGTTTGGGACGAAATCAAGCATATTATCTACAGTTTTGAAGCAAGATTCCTAGTAAACTCAACTTATACTAACCGAGCCCATCGAAGAATACGGTGGTTTTTCATGGCGAAATGGATTAACAAACAACGCCGGATGAAAGAAAATCGCTTGGTGCCAGATAGTTGTGTAACTCCGCCCTTTCCAAGAATTCCGTTTAGAATTGCCACTAGTCAAGATGCAATCACAGCCCTAGCTTTGTGGCACCACGGGTATCACCGAATCACTACCCGAGTCTCTAGGGCAGAATATGTCGGCGTTGAAGGCTATTCATTTTCTCCTGAAGTATATCAGAGCCAGGGATTCGATAAACAGAACTTAAGTGATTATGCACACCTTCAAACACCTGCAGATTTTAGATTTAGTGATGTCGACTCTCAGGGCAACCCTCTCAAACCGACACCCTACAGATGATCACAACATGGGGGCGAAGGTAGGCATAATTGGCTGTGGTCGCTGGGGCAGTGTTCACCTCAAAACGCTCGTCCAACTAAAACAAGAAGGCTTTGTTTCAGAGATTCATGGGTGCGATATCAATCCAGAAAAAGGGATTGAATTCGCTGATTCACTCACCACTTTTTCCACCGATTGGCAAGAATTGGTAAACCGAGAAAAGCTCGATATAATCGCCATCGTAACTCCAGCAGAATCTCATCACAAATTGGCCATTGCTTTACTTGATCACTGTACAAACCTGTTCATTGAAAAGCCTATTTCGTTACAGGAAAACGAAGCAGCTGAAATTCTTGCCAAAACCCAAGAACTCGGCGGTACGTTACTAGTTGGGCACATCTTACGATTCCACGCCGGATTGCTGAAAGCAAACGAGCTAATCGATTCGGGAACTATTGGGCAATTACAAAGCGTAGATTTTTCCCGTATCACTACACGAAAACCACCACACAATTCTAACTTGTTTGAAGCATTAGCAATTCACGGCATCGATACAGCATGCTTTTGTTTTGGTGAAACCGAACCTTCTCGATTATCTATTGATAGCCTCCGCTCAAAGGCTCAAAACTCTCCAGACGGAGTAAGAATTTGTTTAGAGTTCCCTGGCACCAAAGAGGCTCTAATTGATGTTGGTTGGAACGGTGAAAAGGAAGTACGAGAAATTATGTTTACTGGGTCTAACGGCACTATAACATTGGATACAAAGGACAGTAATAGTATTTTGATAAGCACCAAAGATTATCACGAACAGTATACCATAGAAGATACAGAACTGCCCCTTACAACGGAATGGCAACATGCTTTATCGCGAATATCTACTGAGGCCAAACCCTCAATCTATCCAGCCCCTGGCTCAATCTTTAGGAGTATGAAGTGGATGGATAAAGCAAAATTAGCGTCTGAAAGAATAAATTATACCAACGGCCGCCCCGAATAGAAACTAGTGGCAAGAGACCCAAATTTTCATTAAATTGTCGGGACTTGGATAGCATTCAATAATAGCCACCTTCTCGATTGTAACATGGGACTTTCATTCACCGCAGTTCAAAGGTTAATGACTGCTGTGCTGGTCGTGACAATTCTTGTTGCATTTACAACTAGAGATGCCTTCAACACCGCATGGACTGTAATCGCATTATCATCACTAGTCGGATTTATTTGGGGTATTTCTAACAAAGATGCAACATTCACTTATTTGGGAATAAACTCATACCAAATTTTAACCGTAGTAGTATTTCTAGTTGTATCAATAATTTTTGCCGAATGGTGTATGACAATGTGGGGTACAGAATCACGCGTTGGGACTTACGGACTTTCGCTAATAACGGTTGGAACGTTTTGGTGGACCATTGAAAAGATGGAGCCCACCGTTCTTGATAACAATCAATGAATCGGCTCTGGTTCCATGCGAAGGGTCAAAGGCTTCGAGTAACGACAATACGGCATGGCTAAGCATGGCGACCATCCTGAGTTACCCATCTTGATTGAGCAATTATTGATGGATGATGTTCATACAGTATTTCTCAAAGCGGACTGCCCACCCAGAGTAAAGCGTGGCAAGATAGGCGAACTGAGGCTTGTTGAGGTCGAAGAAACCGATGACCAGTGGGATACTATGCGCCTTGAAGCCATGCAAGAAGAATTAGTTGATCTAGCCCATCAAAACAAACAACGCAGCGATTGTTTTTTGGAAATTGACCGTAAAGGCTGTCAAGTAGTCCAATTAGGGGATTTGAGAATTGCCTGTACTTGGCCGCCATTTGCCGACGCAAGAGAAATAACCATTGTTCGTCCTGTAGCTAAACTATCAATTGGTGATTATGAGTTAGATGAAAGACTAGTAGAACGTCTGTCCAATCACCATAGAGGAGTATTTATTTGCGGCAGACCAGGGTCAGGCAAAACCACACTTGCCCAAGCAATTGCGGAATATTTAGACAATGATTTAGGCGCAATGGTCAAAACTATGGAAGCTCCTAGAGACCTTCAATTAGCAGATCGAATCACTCAATATGCCCCACTAGAAGGCGACTTGGAGAAAACTGCTGAAATAATCTTCTTGGTTCGTCCAGACTTTGTAATATTCGACGAAGTAAGACGGGCTCGCGATTTTGAGATATTTGCCGATGTAAGATTAGCCGGTGTCGGGCTTCTTGGAGTAACCCATGCTAATTCAGCACTAGAAGCAATCCAGCGATTGATTGGTAAAGTGGAATTGGGACTTGTCAGCCAAGTCCTCGATACAATTCTTCATGTCGAGGCTGGTAAAATACAACAGGTCTTGGAACTTCGAATGACAGTGAAGGCGCCAACTGGCATGCAAGAGGAATTAGCCCGGCCAGTAATCGAGGTAGTAGAATTTCCAAGTGGTAAAATAACGCACGAAATGTTTGCCTTTGGTTCAGAAATCGCAGTAGTTCCCGTCGAAGGTTTAACTCAGAAAACATCTCCCATTAAGGCACTAGCAAAAGACTCGCTAGTGCGTAATATCAGAGACTGGATTGGTGTAGAATGTCAAGTTCAGTTCACTTCTAACACTGCGGCTAATATTTATGTTCCAACCAATATGGTGGCAACTCTTGTTGGTAAAGGTGGCACCAATATACGCCAATTACAAGACGACTTGGGGGGCATTTCATTATCAGTCAAAACCTTTGACGAAATGCCTGATAATTTACCCCGCCCTAACTCCCACTGGGAAGACCCACAAGAACGTCGCAGCCGCGAAGGTAAAGCATGGGAACATAGTGGCAAAGGACGCCGAAGAAAAGAGCGCAAAGGGCGAAGATAATTCGCGCTAAAAAACCAAAATTTAGGCATAATTAGGCAATCCACTTTAATAATAAGCAAATTGAGCCGCAGGCATGAGCGCTATGGATGGGTCTAGAGCCGCCGATGAAAAACCAAAGGATGGGCTAGTTGCTTTCCTTCTAGAAAACCGAACACTGGTCAACTTTGCATCAATTATTATGCTAGTGTTTGCAGTGTGGGCCACAGTTGAAGTAATTACCAATTCACTTGGTATGACTTGGTGGCCGCCAGAAACTGGTATACCTTCTGAGGACATTTACAATAATCCAGACGACCTCAATAATATCAACAATGGTTGGATTATTGGACTTGGAGCAGTATGTGGAACAGTTGGTTTTATGATACAATATTTCTACCGCGCTGCACCGCATGTCGACGCATCCATGAAAGCCACTGCAGCCCTAATTATCTCTGCAGTTAAGGAAGACGAAATCCAAGAGTCTGCTGAAAAGATGGCAAAAGAAATTGTCGCAGCAGAAAAAGAAGAAGCCGAAGCAGAGGCTCAAGCCGAGGCAGAAGCAGAAGCCGAGGGACAAGCCGAAGCAGAAGCAGAAGTCGAAGTCGAAGCAGAAATGCCTGAAGCAGAAGAAGCTGCTGAGGAACATGTTGAAGAAGACAATACAGATGCTCAAGAACCAGAAGGTGACGAGGGTGACTCAGACGAGCCTACCCCAGCACCAACTGATAGCGGAGCAAAAAAATTCTGAGGTGAAAAAAATGTGGGAACATAGAACAGTATCAAATAAAGAATTCAGCACAACAGGAAGACTAAACCCAAGCGAAACATATGTTCGCCTTATGGATGAGGTTGAACAAACCGTCAAGCATGCGCAGATTGATGAATTTGCACATGAGGCTTTCATGGATTATATTCCACGCCGAGGCCCATGGGAAGAATTACCACCGACTGATATGGCAAAATCTGATCCAAGAACCAGATACATTGGGCCAGCAAAAGCCAAATTACTCAACACAAACCTATTTCTTGGTTCGACTTGGATAGAAGCAGAGCGATTTAAATTTGAAAGAAGAATCCTCAATGTTTCAGATTTTCTAAAGCAAAAAACTATTATTAATGCAAACATGTGGACACCTAAACAACTGTTCACTACTCAAACTTTCATCTTCTGTTCAACTGGCGATGAGGAAAGAATGGGTGGTTCATTCCTAACGGGAGACCAACCAGGCGATGATCACGTCTTCTTAGGCAAGAAAGACGCCGAATTCCCAGAGTGGGAACCAATCCTTTGGGGTCTTGGTCATCGAGGTGTAGTCCCGGATTCCGATCCATTGGACAAGTGTTTCTACCCTTCATTGATGCACAGAAATGTTTCGTTCAACAACCGACTTGGTTGGATTAGATACTCTCCAGCAGGATTTGGTAAAGATGCTAACGGCTTCTTGACCACACGTCCCCACACATGGATTTGGCCAGCGGTTGATGGTAATAGAGACACTCCAACATCATTCAATTTGTTGGTCAACCTACCTGACCGAAGATTATCATTTGGCGAGGAAGGTATCACTGACGTTTACATGACTACAGGTAAGACTTCCATGTACTCTCTAATGGGCATGATGTCATCCTCTACTGTCCGACAAATGTTTGGTGCTGGTTCAGAAATGGTTCCTCTGGAATTCCACTGTATTGAGCCTGGACTCGATGAATGGATTGCTAGAGCTACTGATGAAGACAAATACGCTCGTTTATTCGAGGTATGTGCTTGTTTAGGCTACATTCTAACCGATCCACTTGTCGGTCAACTAGGAGGCTCTTCCAAGCGCCGCCGTCTAATCATGTACCCTACTGACCAAGGAAACTTGTTGACTTGTGTTAACGCCAGTCAAGTTGCTGACCATGCCTTGAAATCTAACTATGAGGCGACAGTGTTTACCAAACTAGACCAAGCAGATTTCATGAACAGAGTAACACGCCGGTTCAAAGCATACGCTGATTTAGTTGCTGCAAGCGATATTGCTCAAGGTGCAAGATGGATTAGCGAAGCAGATTTCCACGACGGAGAGAAAAAGGTCATTGGTCCAAGCGTTCACTCAATCATGTCAGTCAGAGGCTACGATATTATCGACATGGAAGAATACAAGAATTCCTTTGACGATATATCAGCAGCTCCTGATAGACTCATGAGAAGAATTGTCCAATCTATCGCTACTAATGCGCTAAAGACGATTTATCCGATTGCTGAACTTGGTGAAACCGCAGGCTCTGCGCCATATTCACACATTTTTGGTGCTAAAGACGACAATCCGCTAGTATACTATACCGATATTAGATTCTTAGTACCAACTTCAATTGACAAACTACGTACAATAACTGGTTCTAGAGGTGCTGATAGAGGAAGAATGCGTGAAGCATATACTAGTCTTACCAATGCTGATGCAATGACTAGCCTTTCAATACAAGATTTGACACTACCATTCCTTGCCGATCTTGGCGACGATTCGTGGCAAACTGGCACAGGTCTGAAAGAAACTGAAGTAATTATTGAAGTTACCATGGCAGTAAACCCAGGAAGAGTATGGAAAGCACTGCTTGAGCCAACCACCAGCGAAGTATTCGATTTGCCAAAGGGTAATAAGGGTACAGCAGCCAATCTCTGGGGAGACATTTTCATCAATAATGAAGCACTTCATGACAAGATGAAGCGTGACAATCTAGGACATTACCTGAAATTGTTGAAGATGGCTTACCATTGGAGTAACGATAAATCTAAGAAGATTCACGGCTTAAACAAAAAGTGATTTCAATTAGAAGACTTCATGAACAGGAGATTTTTGCCTTGAGGCATGTCTCAACTAAATGATGGCTCAGGGCGCGCCCCGGTAGCTATTGTTAGGCCGACAACTTCAGTAACAAGTGGGGTTGCAGTCACTCAAAAACTGGTTTCTGCTTCAGTAGCATTTGGTAATTTGCTGAAAGGTACGTTCGGCCCAAACGGGCTTGACAAAATGCTTTACAAAACCAATGGCGAGACAGCAGTAACAAATGATGGAGCTAAAATTGTCGCTGAATTATTGGTTAAACACCCAGCGGCTAAAGCCTTCGTCCAGCTGGCGAAATCACAGGAAAACGCCTGTGGCGATGGTGTCACTGGATGCCTAATTTTTGCTAGTGAATTAATGCGTGAATCTGGTGTATTACTGGAGAAAGGTCTCCACCCCCTAGTATTAGTCAATGGTTTTAGAGAAGCCATGGATAAGACAATCCAAGTTTTGATGAATCATGCCGATGTGGTGAATATCACCGATGAAGGGATCCTCCAATCAGTCGCTAGAACAGCTATGACAGGCACGTCAGTAGAATCTGTGGGCAGGCAACTTGCAGATATTGTAGTAAAAGCAGCAATCCATGTAGCTAAGCAAAATGATGATTATTACTCAGTTAATATTGAACAAGTAAGAATGGCCAAGAAAGGGATAGGGAGTTTGTCCGACACTACTCTGATAGAAGGAGTAATTATCGATAAAAATCTAGATTTGGAACGTTTACCACGTAATCTTTCAGCTGGCAAAGTAGTAGTGTTTTCTTGTCCTTTAGAAATAGAAAAGACCAGTTATGATTCAGAAATCGAAATATCAACGACCGAGCAATGGGTGTCTTTTATGGACGCCGAGGAAGCAATCCTTGAAACTAAAGCCCAGAGCATTATTGATAGCGGGGCGTCGATGGTATTCTGCGCTGAAACAATTGATTCAAAAATACTGCATCGGTTGGCAGATAACGATATATTTGCTCTTGCATCTATTGACAAAGCCGGTGCAGAAGATGTTGCACTTGCTACTGGGGCATTGATGATAGACCATATTGACGGGATTGATGAGAACACTCTAGGCTCTTTTGAATCAATGGTTGTAGAATCCTATGATAGTGATGAAGGGCGGAGAGATAGATTGTACTTACACGTGGGAGGCTCTTCGGGATTGACCACAATCGACGTTTGTGGAGCAGGCGGTGTAGCAAGTGAGGAATTCGTTAGAGGGATTTATGATGCCCTGAATTCCGTTGCCAGTTCAATAGAGTCGGGTAGTGTACTGGTTGGTGGCGGTAATGCACACATTACTGCAGCATTGGCTATGAGGGAACATGCAGAATCAATTGCCGGAAGAGAGCGATTAGCCATCGAAGCATTTGCTAGATCTCTAGAAGCGGTACCTGCAACACTAATTGCCAACTCAGGAAATAATTTGCTTGATGGATTGCTCGAGTTACGCTCCATGGTGAGGAATAATTTACCGGGTAGTGGAATTGATGCCGAGGGCAAACCGAGGCAACTAACCGACGTGTGGGAATGCTCCGACACAATATTGCATGGATTAGAGGCTGCATGCGAGACTGCTTGCGGGCTATTGCGCGTTGACCAAGTTATTTCAGCGCGTGGCGATTAAATTACTCAGCGTTATGTTCATACGGCTCTTAGCAGACCACAACTTGGGTCGCCTCCATGGAACAGTCACACAAACCTAGAGCCCTGTTGAGTGTATATGACAAAACAGGGATTGTTGATTTTGCTAAATCATTAGATGAACTAGGCTTCCAATTAATTTCAACTGGTGGCACTGCTAGGAAACTCAAGGATGCAGGTTTGTCAGTCATCAGCGTTTCAGATGTTACCGGTCACCCGGAAATCTTTGATGGGCGAGTAAAATCCCTTCATCCAGCAATCCACGGGCCACTACTTGCTCGCCTAGAAAGCGAGGAGGATAGAGTTGGACTCGCAGAACTTGGTTATGGGCCAATAAACCTCGTTGCTTGTAATTTGTACCCGTTTAGTGAGGCAGCAAGCCAACAACCAAGACTCGACGATCCAGAATTATTGGAAATGATCGATATTGGTGGTCCAACAATGGTTAGGGCATCAGCCAAAAATCATCGTAATGTGATTATCGTTTGTAATCCAGTAAATTATTCCAAAGTAATTGCTGAACTCCAAGCTGCTGGGTCAAGTGACGCGGTATCTTCCCAATTTCGACAGAACTTAGCACTCGAAGCATTCGAACACACTGCGGGCTATGATAGTGCAATTTCAAGCGAGCTACACGCCCGATGGATTGGTCGGCCAGAGACTTTTGACGACAAGAGTGAACAAGAACAACGCCTACCTGCAGCATTACTTTCCTCAGCCCACAAAGTACACAATCTTCGCTACGGAGAAAATGGTCACCAAGCGGCTGCTATGTACATAGACCCAAAAGAAACAGGCAAACATTCTACTCTAGTAACCGCTCATGTTGAAGGTGGTAAACAGATGTCTTACAATAATTACTCAGATGCAGATGCGACACTTCGACTTTGTCGCTCCCTTTCCACTGGAGAGTGGCCAAACACTCCTCATGCTTGCGTGATAGTCAAGCACAACAACCCCTGCGGTGCAGCCCTTGGCGAAACTCAGTTAGAGGCCTATGAGGCAGCATTGGCAAGCGATCCTGAATCGGCTTTCGGGTCTATTATATGTTTTAATGAGCCATTGGAATTATCCACTGCTAAAGCTATGGAACCATTATTTATTGAAGTATTAATGGCCCCAGATTACAATCTCGAGGCAAAAGAATTTGTTATGCAGAAAAAGAATCGCCGAATTCTAACTATCGAATCACCAAATAACAGATTAGCGGCACTTGAGAGAATTTTAGTCAAGAAACCAATTGAAGGCGGCTGGATAGTACAAACCGAGGAAGCACCGATTATCGATTGGGATAAAGCGAAGGTAGTTACTAAAATACAACCAAGCCAAGCCGAATTAGACAGTATGAGGTTTGCTGTGAGAGTCTGTGAACAAGTCAAATCTAATGCTATTGTAATGGTCCAAGGCACCGCAACAGTTGGTATTGGCCCAGGACAAACTAGTCGTGTTGAAGCGGTCAGAATCGCAGCTCGAAGGGCTGGCCAGAGGGCTAAAGGTTCGGTACTTGCATCAGACGCATTTTTCCCTTTCAAAGATGGACTTGAGCAAGCAGCAGGTGCTGGGGCCTCAGCAATAGTTCAACCGGGTGGCTCGATTAGAGATCAAGAAGTTATTGACGCAGCAGATGCGCTTGGTGTTTCAATGCTGTTTACCGGGCACCGATTGTTTAGGCACTGAGGGTTGAAGCAATCGAAGCAATCAAAGCAAACCAATGCCACCGAGGTAACATGGCAAATGCAACCGGCTTGGCAAGAGTTGGTACGCCAGAAGATCCCATAAGGTGTGCAATCTTTATCTCCGGTTCAGGTAGTGGTATGCAAGCCATGTTAAATCATCAAAGTGATGCCAATTGTTCTCATTACACAGCCCTAGTTATCAGCAATAAACCTGAGGTAGAAGGTATTTCTCGGGCCCAAGAATTTGACATTCCCGTAGAGGTTGTAGAGGTTCAGTCAATTGAAGATAGGGTGCTTGCTAGACAACAACATGAATCAAAAGTCGAGACGTTATTACAGCAATACGAAGTTGAACTAGTCATCCTAAGCGGTTACATGCGCCTATTAAGCGAACAATTCATCAATAATTGGGCTGGACAAATTGTCAATATTCACCCTTCACTATTGCCCGATTTTCCTGGTGCCCACGCTCACCGAGACGCGATCGCCGCAGGGGTTAGCAAATCTGGCTGTACGGTTCATTTTGTTGACGCTGGAATGGATACTGGAGAAATAATTGCCCAATGTGAAGTTGAGGTACTGGAAAATGATACTGAATCGTCATTAGCAAACCGGATAAAATCCTTTGAACATATCCTCTATCCACTAGTCATCGATGCGATTGTTACTGGTGATTACTCAAGTCTGAAGCTTGATTAAAATTAGTAAATTGGTCCGAAAAGTCGGGGTTTTCGTAATTACAAAACTCACTAAATAATTGGTTTATAGACTCTCCTTGCCAATTAATCAACGTCTTATTGGTTATTCTAGTCATTAGCGGCTGCCGTTGTTGTTGTTCATC
>JAQXFJ010000135.1 GCA_029250385.1 Candidatus Poseidoniaceae archaeon
ATTTTCAAAGGCAAAAATCTGCCAGAAGATTTCAGCCTTTATCTTCACGTTCCAACTGTTACCGACCCTCAATTAGCTCCAAAGGGTTGTAGTGCAGGTTACGTACTTGCCCCAGTACCTCATCTTGGCAGGGCAGATGTCGATTGGGAGACAATCGCAGAAGATTATGCTGATAAAATTATCAAGGCTTTGGAAGTAGAACTTCCTAACTTGAGCAAACATATCGTGACAAGAAGACACTTTACTCCTAAGATGTTTCAAAGTGAATTAGCCGCGTTTCAAGGCTCAGCCTTTTCAGTAGCGCCAAAACTTACCCAAAGCGCTTATTTCCGCCCGCACAACAAGGATGCAAAAATTCCCGGACTGTATTTCGTAGGTGCTGGAACTCATCCAGGTGCCGGCCTTCCCGGTGTTATTAATTCAGCCAAAGCAACAGTAAGGCTAGTGATGTCAGACATCACTCAGCAGTAACGTCAACTTCATCGATATGGAATTCGTGGAACCGTAAACTGATTATTAACACAGTTGTACCTAATATTCCACCAAGGACAAACAGAATCATCGAAGACAAGCCACCGGCACCAATTGCCACTCTCAATACCACCGTAGAGAGGATAAACCCAGTATTTCTTGCTAAGTTGGTAAAGTCGGTTGAGTACCCGTATGAGATCAGCAATATCAGAATATCAGCCAAAATAAGTACCGTGAAAAAGTCAAGGAAGAATATTTGTCGCGTCACCGAACCGTCTCCTTCGCTCACTGAAATAACCCAGTTGGTGAAGGAAAACGCAGCAATGAGCACATACGTGCCCAACAAGAATAATGCTATTTTTTGTTTATTCGAGACGAAGTTAGACAACTCAATATCCGTTGTATCATCCTTTTCCTCAGTTGAACTATTGGCCCGATAAATCAGTGAAGTAGTAAATAATATCAGGAAAGTAAAACATTCAATAACCACTAATTTTAATTCGCTATCAACGGTCCAATCACCGCTAAATTCAATCTCTGACAATCGTTTGAAGATATCGCGCACCACAAGTAAGGTGACGATTTCAAATTGTTTTCCTACAGCTGTAGAGAATGACTCAGGTATTGCTCTGATTAACTGGTATACTTCATAGGCTAGCAGAATAGAAAATGGAGTGTACAGTGCGTCAAGTGGCGAATCTAGGAGGCTGGCAGAACCTGCGCTTACGCTGATTAATTCGGTCTGATAAGCAATCCACATTAGTAAATGGACAATCAAACCAATAATGGCTGAAATCAAACTAATTCGTCGAATGTAGGCTTCTGCAGGCCTGCCAAGAAGGCGGTCATGAACAGAAACTAAGCCGTTTGCCATACTTTTAAATTTCACCTATAGCATAAATACTTGCGTTGTGTTCCGTAATATGGGATTATTGACAAAAACACCGGTATATATTGGAGAAGTAATATCGTTGATTTATGCTGAGTGATTTACCAAACCACTTGCAAGACCGTTCAATATTGGTCAACACTGTTGCCAATCATACGGGCGATGGTCCGGTAATAGTTTGGTTGAAATCAGCTCTTCGAGTCCACGAAAACCCAGCGATAGATGTTGGTAGGTTAATTGCTCAACAATACAACGTACCGTTACTCATCTATCAAGCCATAGATGAAAGGTACCCATGGGCTTCACTTAGGCATCACAATATGTTACTCGATGGAGCTGCTGACTTACACCAAGGCTGTCAAGCACTTGGTCTGCGTTATGTTTTGCACTTGGCCCGAGATGGTCACCGCCAATCGGCGATTAAGGAGTTGAGTCAATCAGCCAGCTGTATTGTCACCGACATGTTTCCTTTGCCGCCGTGGAGTCATTGGGTGGCTAATGTTGGTAAAGACGCCAAATGTCCAGTTGTCGAAGTTGATTGCCATTGTGTAATACCGATGCCACTTTTTGGCAAATCCGTCGACAGACCGTTTAAGTTTCGTGATGCAACCAAGCGAATGCGCAAGAAAATGGTCCAGCAAAGTTGGCCAAAAGTTACTGTACAAAACCAAAATTATGATGGCAAATTACCTTTCACTCCAATTGATCTCGAGGCAGATATTTTAGTTAACAAAAACCGGATAAAACTACTTCAAGAATGTAACATCGACCCAACTATACTGCCTATCTGGTCCCAACGGGGCGGGGAAATAATTACGCTAAATAAGTGGCAAAAATTCCTTGATAACAATCTAAGCGGTTATGCTCGAAGGAGAAATAATGCTGCGGATCCCGAAGGTGTTTCACGGCTGTCTGCAGCCTTTCATTACGGGTTTTTATCACCAATGAAGGTAGCTCGAGAGGCCGCAGCGATTGGCACTAAATCTGCCGATAAATATCTTGACGAACTACTGATTTTCCGGGAACATGCTTGGCATCATGTAGCTAGTAAATCCAACCCGTACAGTTCTGTTAATCTGCCACATTGGGCGCTTGAATCATGGAATAATACTGCGCAAGACCCTAGACCAGTAATCGTTTCAAGCCATGAACTAGAGTATGCACGCTCACCCAATTTATTGTGGAACTTGTGTCAAAAATCGTTGTTAAGGCATGGTGAGTTGCATAATAATTTGCGGATGACTTGGGGCAAATCATTTCCCAGATGGACTAACTCTTTGGAGGATTCACTATCGCTGAGTCAAAAGTACAATGACAAATATGCTCTAGATGGCCGGGATCCATCCTCAATCGCTGGCGTTCAGTGGTGCCACGGACTGTTTGACCGACCGTTCTTTCCTTCAATGCCAGTGATGGGAGTAGTTCGTAAAAGAGAACTTGAAACTCATAACTCTAGGCTTGATACTGAAGCATATGCAACCCAAATAAATCGGTCACCAAATTCACAAGAAGGAGTTTTTCTAGTTGCTTGTCACAGTCTAATCGATTGTTATGTCGCTAGAGTGTTGTCAGATAATGGGTATTCTGTAAACTACTGTGAAGATTTAGACAATAAATCATTAACTGGTG
>JAQXFJ010000150.1 GCA_029250385.1 Candidatus Poseidoniaceae archaeon
ATGGGTGTATGCCTTACTATCATGAGTTATTGGAAATAAATCGAAGGCAATTCCAATAACCATTGACATTAACCAGCCAAGAGTAATTAGAGCTGTAAGGATGAAAGCAATTTCTAGTCGATAATTATCTTGTCGAAACGAATATTCTGATTCGGTATAAGATAGCCACGAAACCGCTAACATGAAAGGAACGGTCATGACCATGGAGGAGGTAAAGTGGGGCACATATGACCCGCTTAAACCCGAAAATGGATGTTTTAACTTACCGGCCACACACTACGCAGTCAAATAGCCTTTTTAAGGCGATTACCGACGTTTTTGTTAATTCATCAGTGTACTTATGCCTAAATCATGGTTGCCGGTGTCGACAATTACATCACTTCCGGGTATCATTAACAACTTATCTTCGGAGTCCAAAGCGAAAATTCCGACACCAACTTCCTCACTCATCATCTTTAATTCTCTGCGACATGCATTCTGGTGCGAATCCATATGAAACATACTGCGCAAATCAACAATAACGGTATCTCCGTTAGTAACTCTTTGAGCAATACCTCGGGTTGGTATCTGCTTCTTTTCATTAGGGGCAATATATCTTAATGCTCTAGATGGAAAGGATCTTCTAGCCAAATTCTGCACACCTAAGTCATGAAATGCTTCACCATCAGCAGTTAAGGGTCCATTCCAATTAAGTGGCACGACGCTTTTTTGAGTGATTGGTTTCTGTTCGGTTGGCGTTGATAATAATGCAGGAGTTTCGGATTCTATTTCGACAATAGTTTGTTGAGTCAGACTGTTAGTTGTCAATCCATTTACCGGTTGGTTTTCTGGTTTTTTGTCGCTGGATTTTTTTTGTTTCTTGACGCTGCCATCAGGATCAGGTAAGCCAAAGAAACTCCACAGGTTCGCCATTTTTCCACTTCACAAGTCAAGGTCATCTAATAAATCATTTAGATTACTGGTTGCCGATTGTGTTGTGGTACCTGTAGTTGTTGGTTGAACCTGAGCCGGAGCGGTGTTTTGAGCGGCTAGGTATTGTGCGCCATAATGTTGCCATTGATCCATAGTCCAGCCGTGTGGAAGTCCTGTTGCAGGGAGTGGTGGGCCTTGTTGTACTGGTGCAGGCGCTGGTGCCGGAACTGGAGCCGGTTGAGCTACCATTTGAGTTGTTGGATTGTATGTGGAATACGGGTCGACTTGCGCATTGGCCTGCGGAATTGGATTATATGCGGCATATGGGTCTGGTTGAACAGTTTCTTGTTGATACAAACCAAATCCTGCATCTGCCCCAGGTGTGCTTATTGGTTCACTGAATTGGCTGGTTGTGCCGCCAATATTGAAATCAGTGAATTTTTCAGGTGATGGTTTTGAATTTCTGGTAAATAGTAGGAAGGCTGCAAGGCCAATTACTACTATTGCTAGAATTCCAATTACCATAGTTCCAACTCCCCCGACAGAATCAGTAATTGACTCTAGGAAATTATCAGCCGGTTTGGCTTTTACTTTGATATCGATAGTAGTAGTGCTGAACTCGCCATCGTCATCAGTTACAGTCAGGGTTATTGTCCATGTTCCAGCAGGTAAATCGGTCATTAGGTACTCTTCACCGTAGAAATCAATATCACCAACTTTTTCACCATCGAGATCAGAATCGACGTGGTCACTATCCCACGCATATATCAGCGATAATTTATCAAAAGCGGTATCTGTTGTGGTAATTCCTGATAAGGTTAGGTTATCACCTTCATTGAGTGCCAAGACATCAGTTGAGTTGGTTATTTTAGCTCTAGGTGCTGTATTTATCACGCTCACATTGATGCTGGTTGAATCAGCAGCACCGTTATCATCAGTTACAGTTGCAGTAATCCATCTAACACCACTTGTAGGCCATGATGCAGTCATTTCTAAGCCGTTGATATCGCAATCATTGTCGGTAACACCATCACTATCCTCATCGGCTAAGGAATCTAAATCCCAACATACAACTAGTGATTCTAAGTCAGAAGCAGTGTCATCGACTTCAGCCGTGAAGGTAATATTGTTATCTTCAAAAATCGGTTGCGTAGAGCCTAGGCTGGCAATTGATGGAGCGACATTTGTTATGTTAACAATACCACTGCGAACTTCCGATTTGACATTATCATTGTCGTATGCCACTACGGTAAGTGTGTGAAGTCCGGAAGTCGGCCAAGATACTGTGGTTTGTGAAGAAGGCCCAACAGTAGTAATGGTCCAATTTTCATCAACGTCAGATGGCATCCATTCAATAATAACAGTATCTTTGTCCAGCGGCGTGTCATCAGCTACTGCTCTTAGAATTACAGTCTCGTCTTCATTGAGGTTCCAATATCCCATTTCATCAACGGATTGATTTTGTCCTGCTTGCCAAAGTTCCGGATTAGAGATGGTTGGTGCAACATTGAGTACATCTAATGTTGTGACAATAGTCGTAGTTTCACCGTCGTCATCTTCAGCTATTGCTGTAATTGTCATTGGTCCTTCTTGATTGGCAAGGAAAGTACATGTTGGCTGAGTAGTTCCTTCATTACAATTTAGGCCAGGCCAGGTGATTGTCACCTCTTGTCCGGAAGGCGAAATAGTATCAACATCGCCGCTATCAGTCGCATCAACTAGGACGAACTGGTTAACATCAATACTTTCAACGACGGTCAAATTCATGTATGGTGCACGGTTTAGTACTATTGCAGTAACGTCGACTATGTCAGTATCAAGTTCATCATCAGTAACAATAACTTGGATATTCCATGCTCTGCCATCACTCCAATTATACTCAATAACACAGTCTTCGCTGTCGACATTATCAATTAATCCTGGTTGTTTCTCAACGGCAAATCGACAGTTAACTTCTCCTCCATCTTCATCAAAACTTGCAGATGCATCGATTGTGACATTTTCAAAAGTATAAACGTCATCTATTACAGTTATTTGAGCAGTAGGGACTCGGCCAACAAATATCTCAACATTGGCTAGGTTGTTAGTGCGGTTTGAGTCTTCAGTAACTAGGTTGTCCGGGTCAACTTCTATCAACAAGTTTTGTGTTCCGATTGGTTCGTTAGCTGGCACTTCCCAATCTATATCAACTCTTGATTCCCCATATGAAGGGATTGACGGTAATGATTCAGTAATCACTGTGCCACTAGGTGTGGTGACGTCAATGGTAGTGGCAGGTGAAGCCAGTAGACCGCGATTCTGAGTTGGAATTGAGAAGGATAATGTGTCGCCAGGTAGGGAGTTGTAGCCAATTGACTTTGTAAGCGTAGATTCAACTCCGTCTCTGGTTCGAGTGACTATTATCGCATCGGTTTGGGCAATCAGGTCAACTGGTGTCAATGATAGATCAATCACAATTGTGGTAGCTCCAATAATCTCGGTTTGTGGGTCCCAAACAATTAATCCGTTACTGGAAAAGTCATCACTAGAATTTGTAGTATCAACTACGTTAGAAGAATTGAGGACTTCTGTGGCTTGGCCGTTGGTATCAGTTGTTGGATTGAGGTAAGTGTTAGTCATTTCATAGCGAAGTTGTAAGTTAGTATTGGCTTGTGCATTGCTGCCAGCGCCACCATAATCTATCGAAATAGTTTGTTCAACATTGGGTAGAGTAGCAATGCCTTGAAGTCCGATATCGATTTCAATATCGCGATTTCCTGGATTTGAATTAGGATTGACGCCATTTGAGCCAGCAGGTTCGTATGATTTCAATAACCAGTCAATGGTAAATCCAGCAGCATTACTGATTCTCATCCAAGAATTATATCTCACATCAGGACAATACCAGTTGAAGCCTTGACTTACGCCCGTTACGTTCCATTCGTTAATCTTGTAAGAATCGTCACATCCCGAATAAGCAATGTTGTTGCCTTCTTCGGTTGGTATTCCTTCAGCGGTAATTTGCCAACTATTATTTTCTGGTCCAGCAGTATCAAATTCGGAAGGGTCGAAATATTCAGAAGACCCAGATACAGAAGTTGAGGCAAAGAATTCCATATACCACTGGTCACCGGTATGGAGTGGGAAATCGTACTTTTCCTTGGGCGGGTCATAAGATGTGTCAAACGCAATTACCGCAATGTCTTGTTCCAAGAAGCCAAAATTAAACGGTCTAAATTTGACGTCAAGTTCAAACTGTGAATTGATGACTGCCATGTCTCTAACTCTAATAATATCCTCTCCAGTGTAACCAATATCTAACCGGCCTGATACACCTTCTAGGGTGGCACCGCTATTTCCAGAAGTAAATGAACCATCTATTTCCATCTTATACGCTAATGTTTGGATGTTATTCACATTGATGAAGAATATGTCAGTCACTTCGTAAACAGTGTCTCCAGTCAATGTGTTTAGCGATGCAGCAACGTTAGCTTGTTGGATAAGTTGTGCCACATCGAATTGTGTTTCATAGGTATACTTGTCACCGATTCGCCATGTTGGGACATCAGGCCAACCATTTAGTGTGCCACTTTCACTGATTACTGGAGTGTCTGACAGGCGGTCTTGTTTTGAGTCATTGAGGCTAGTCAATGGAGCAATAAACATAATTGAAATTAGAAGTATAGCCAAGCAGCGTTGCTTAAACATGACACTCCCATGTTGTTCTATTACTTGAGAGAGTCGATTTATTGAACATTCAGCCTATTTTTGAGAATTTAACCATTCATGGCCGTAATAATTCCACTGTTCCATTGACCAGCCGTCGGGGAGTCCTGCTTCTGGTAATTTTGGCCCTTCAAGTAAATCATCGATGGAGATATCTCCGTTATCAACCGAACTAGGAGCGATCTGCAATGCTTGCTCAAAGACAAAGCCCGGAGGAGGTGAGGCTGGTTTTCTATGCGCTGATTCTAAATTACTCTCATTATCAAATGCATCATCCAATTCATCTCTTTGCCAGTTTTTACCCTTTGAAGAATTTTCACGACGTCTTGCAACGAGAACCAATAACAGAATCAGGATTAGCACCAAACCCACTTGAGCGATTGGACTGGCTTCCTCACAAGCT